>JAEWVL010000032.1 GCA_023396665.1 Spirochaetota bacterium | reverse complement strand
AATCCTTTTCTTTCAAAATTTTCATTCACAACGATATCATATAAATGAGCTTCAGCGCTCGCCGCGACGATAGATTTCGCCGAGCATGGCTGGCGCATGCTGTTTCTTGCGGTTTTCTTTTCCGAAGCCGAGCACAAGCAGTACCGCGAGGGTCGTCAGATAGGGCAGCATCGCAAGCACGTTAGGCGAGATGCCAAGCGGCTGCAGCAGATACTGCAGCACGAAGATACCCCCGAAGAGAAAAGCGCCCGCGAGCGCCCGCAGCGGGTTCCAGGCGGCGAAGATGATCAGCGCCACGGCTATCCACCCGCGGCCCGCCACGATCCCCTCGATCCAGCTTTTGCTGTACGAAAGCGAGAGATGGCTGCCGGCAAGACCTGCCAGTCCGCCGCCGACAGCGATCGCCGCGTAACGGTACAGCGTCACCGAAACACCCTGCGCTTCCGCGGCTTTGGGGTTCTCTCCGACAGAGCGCAGTTCAATGCCCGCACGGGTCTTGTAAAGCATGAACCATAAAAAAAAGGCCAGCGCCAGGGCGAGATAGAAGAAGATATCCTGTTCAAACAAAAGCTCGCCGAAAAAGGGAATATCCGCAAGCAGGGGAATTCTGATATGACCGATCTTCGAAGTGAGCGGTCTGCCGATATAGGCCTTTCCCCATAATCCCGAGATGCCGATACCCAGCATGGAAAGCGCAAGCCCCGAAACAACCTGGTTGGCCTGCAGCGAAACACAGACAAACGAATGCACCTGGCTTATCGCCACACCCGCGGCAACGGCGGCGGCCATGCCGAGATACGCGTTGCCGGTGAGAAAGGTCACGATGAAGCCCGAAACGGCACCGACCGACATCATGCCCTCGATGCCCAGGTTCATCACGCCGGCACGCTCGTTGATGATGCCGCCGAGGGTCGCCAGAAGCAGGGGCGTTCCCGCGATGAGTGTTCTTTTCAAGATCGCAATTACGATATCCATTTCCATAGTCACTGTCCCTTTTTTACCAGTCTCAGGCGGTGTTTCAGAAAGAAATCACCCATTATCAAAAAGATGAGTATCGTACCGTTGAAGACCTGTACCGTCGCCGCCGGCAGCCCCAGACTGATCTGAATGGCGTCACCGCCGACAAGAATACCGGCAAAGAATATGCCCGACAGAATAGTCAATAGCGGATTCAGCTTGCCCAGCCATGCGACAATGATCGCCGTAAAGCCGTAGCCCGCGCTTATCGTCTCGGGGCTCGTCAGATGGTGATGTATGCCGGCAATCTCACCGAAGCCGGCGATGCCCGCCATGGCTCCGCTGATTGCTGCCATAAGCAAAGTCGTGCCGAGAAAATTGATGCCTGCGTATCGCGCCGCCTCCTGGCTTTCGCCGATGACACGTATCTCGTAGCCGAATCTTGTGCGAAAGAGAAGATAAAACAGGGCGAGCGCGAGAACGAGGGCAAGGGCGAGCGTCACGTAGTGTATGCGCGATCCGGGCAGATAGCCGAGAAAAAGACCGGCAGCGATATCATCGGTATAGGGATAGCCGTACTTGGTCGTCCCCTTCCAGGGGCCGATAACGAGAAAGCTCACGAATTCAGCGGCGATATAATTGAACATCAGCGTCGATATGACCTCGTTGATGCCGAAGCGCGCACGGAAATAGGCGGGCACGAGTCCCCACAGCGCGCCGAAAGCGGCCGCAAAAAGAATCATCAGCACAATCACGAGAGGAGCGGGCAGCGATGCGCCCGCCTTCAGGGCGATCCAGGTGGCGGCGGCCGCGCCGATAATGAGCTGTCCTTCAGCGCCGATATTCCAGTATTTACCCCTGAAAACGACAGTGAGGCCCGCAGCCGTAAGAATCAGCGGTATGGCTTTGGTCAGCGTCTCGCGAATACCGTAAAGGCTGCCGAAGCTGCCGGCAAAAATCTTCCATATCGCATAGGCGGGATTAACACCCTTCATCAGAAAAAGCAGGCCGATCGCGATCAGGCCGCACAGTACCGAAGCCGCCACTACGCCGAAACTGAATAACTTTCCATAGGTTTGGCGATCGCTAATCTCAAGGCTGTATTTCATTTTTATTCTCCGGTGTTGATCCAGTCATCAGAAGACCGACATCGTCAAGCGTCGCCGATTTCGGATCGACGATCCCTGTCAGGCGGCCGGCGAAAAACACGCCGATTCGGTCACAGAGGGTGAACAGCTCTTCAAGGTCTTCCGACACGAGCAGAATGGCGGTGCCTTCCTCGCGCTGCAGCAGCAGCTGTTTTCGCAAGAACTCGGTCGCCCCGACATCAAGCCCGTAGGTGGGGTGGCTGGCGACCAGCAGCGAGGGATTCTTGTTTATCTCGCGCCCGATTATCAGTTTTTGAATGTTGCCGCCCGAGAGACTCTTCGCGGGAACGTTTATTGAAGGCGAATTGATACTGTATTTACCGACGATGCCCTCAGTGTGTTTTTTTATGACACCGTAGTCCAGAAACATTATGTTCGAGAAGGGATGCACATGATGATGCTTGAGCACCGCGTTTTCGAAGATCAGAAGATTCGGCACGATACCGAAGCGCATGCGCTCCTCCGGCACATGCGCGATACCGCGGCTGTTCGCCACACGCGCCGATTCGTTGGTGATGGACTCGCCGTGCAGCATGACCGAACCCGATTTCGCCTTGCGAAGACCGGTGATCGTTTCTACAAGTTCGCGCTGCCCGTTGCCCGAGACCCCGGCTATGCCGAAAATCTCGCTTTTGCGTATATCGAAGGACACATCCTTCACCGCGGGCAGGCCCCGGTCCGATATCACGTTGAGCCCGCTTACGCGCAGCACCTCTTCGCCGGGCTCAATATGCTTTTTCTCGAGCGAAAATACGATATCCCTACCGACCATCATTTTGGCGAGCGCGCGCTTGTCGACATCCTTCACCGCGGCCTCACCGACCGTCTCGCCTTTTCGCAGCACCGTGACGCGGTCGCAGTTGGCGATAATCTCGTCGAGCTTGTGGCTGATAAGGATCACCGAATGGCCCTCGCTTTTCATGCGCCCGATTATCGCGAACAGGTCGATAGACTCCTGCGGCGTCAGTACAGAGGTCGGCTCGTCCATTATCAGCAGATCCGATTCGAGAAACAGGGCCTTGAGTATTTCCACGCGCTGCTGTTCACCCGCCGAAAGCTCCCATATCTGCTTGTCGGGATCTATCACCAGACCGTATTTTTCGCCGAAGGCGTCGATCTTGCCGCGTATGAAACGCTCGGGAAAAAAGAAGGGGGTGTCGGGGTAGCCCAGGGCGATGTTCTCGATGACGGTATGCTTGTTCACCAGCATGAAATGCTGATGTATCATGCCGATACCGTGTTTCATGCTTTCGTGGGGATTTCTGATGCGAACATTTTTTTCGTTGATGATGATGGCGCCGCTTTCGGGCCGGTACAGCCCGTAGAGAATGTTCATCAGCGTCGTCTTGCCGGCGCCGTTTTCACCGAGCAGTCCGAGCACTTCGCCCGCTTTAATATGCAAATTAATATTTCGGTTCGCGTAACGACCGTGAAAGCTCTTGCAGATGTTCTGCATCTGGAGGGACTGGATCTTTTTCACATTTGAATCCTTTGCTCTTGGCCCGGCACGACTCGCTGAAAATTCACGCTCCGGACCGAGATCCGGCACCTTCCGGAAAAATCCCCCCGGTGCCGGTATCGGTATCCCCCCGCATAAGAGCATATAGCCATATGCGGGAGAAATCTTTTACACTTGCGACAACTGCGGTCTTGTCAGTTCTGAGCCGGAACCGGCGTTACAAAGTTATCGACCTGATAATTGATTTCCGCGAAAAGATGCGCAATTGAGGCGATCTCCCCTTCGGGAACCGTAACTTTGCCGTCCATGGCCCTGATCGGACCCTTGAAGGGATCGAAGACTTCGCGTCCCTGTTTCATCTGATCATAGCGTTTCATCACAAGATCATAAACGGATATCTCGCCGAAATCGGCGCTCTTGGTCTTGATCGACTTGAGCGTATCGACATAGACCGGGTTAACCTTGTCCTGCCATGTTGCGCCCAGCTCGACAGCGTTCTCCTTCATGAGCCAGAGAAGATCGTAATTTGTCAAATCAGAAGTTTTTCCTTCTTTATAATCGACGAGCATCTGTTTGTAGAGAACGCCCCAGTCGGTCAACTGGCCGGAAACACAGGCGTCTTTGCCGTAGTCCTGCATCGGACTGTAATGGCTGAAAGCAAAAACCTTCTCGCCCTTTTCGGTGTGTTCCTGTGCAACCTCGACGACGGTCGGGGTGTCTTCGGTAAACGCGAGCGCGTCACAGCCTTCGGCTATCAGCGCCTCGGCGGCCTCACGGGCCTTGTCGGGTCCGTACCATGCGAGCGTCCATTTCACGCTGATCTTTGCAGAGGGGTTGGTCTCTTTGACGCCGAGCGCGAAGGCGTTCATGTGTCTGAAAAGTTCGGGAATCGGGAAAGCCGCCACATAGCCGATCTTGTTCGACTTGGTCATGGCGCCGGCCATCAGGCCGTTAAGGTAGTATATCTGGTACATGTCGCCCATGTAGGTACCGAGGTTTTTCGCGCGCTTGAAGCCCGAAGCGTGAAAGAACTGCACATCGGGATACTTCGCCGCCGCCGTCACCGTATCATCCATATAGCCGAAGCTGGTGGTAAAAATGACATTGCACTTCTCTTCCTGTACGAGACGGTCAATAAAACGAACCGCATCGCCCTCGGGAACCGATTCGACGATGACCGTTTTCAACCAGGGCAGCTCTTTTTCGGCGTAGATGCGCCCCTGATCATGCGCGTAGGTCCAGCCGTAGTCACCGGCGGGTCCGATATAGATAAAGCCGGCCTTTACGGTGTCCTTGCTTTCAGCGCTCTTGCCTTTCGAACAGCCGGCCAGCAGGGCCAGCGCAAGAACAAGCGACGACAAGATCGCAAGACGATAGATTTTTTTCATCCTCTTCTCCTTCTGTTTATTGCTTTTTATTTTATTTGTACAAATGAACCCGCCCGAACGCGACCGCAAAACATTCGCATCTGTGCGGGAACAGCGATACATTCCGCGTAGAAGCGCCTCACTCCACTGTCAATACCGATATGCCGCAAAAAGCCATATTTTTACAATCGGGCAACATCCCCTCACGAAAGGGAAGCGGTCGCCCTGCGCAGCGCCTCACGTTCGTGCGAGATTATGTCCTCGGCGTCCCAGGGGTACACCACCCACTGGTCTTCAAGTTCTTCGCCGAAAAAGATTTTTTTTATTACGGGGGGATACGACCCGCGCTTTTCCTTCTTCTTGTTGTGCAGAACGCCGACAGCGATTTCCGCGGGATCATGGCGCAGCAGTTCGCTCAGGCAGTACTCGAGCGTAACACGCGAATCATCCACCTCATCGACGAGCAGCACCCGTTTGCCGCTGATCTTTTTTTCGACTTCGTCGATCCACTGAATCTTGCGGGGGCTCGGCTCGGGGGTGTTGTCTTCATTGTACAGTTTCAGGCCGACTGTCAGAATGGGGCGGTTGATATAGGTCTTGAGTATTCGTGCGGGAATAAAGCCGCCGGTACCGATCGCAACGATGACATCGGGCGAGAACGCGCTGCGTTTGATCGTTTCGGCAAGATTTTTCACGGTCGTGTGTATCTGCGCGTAGGAGAAATAGAGTTTGTCATCCATGGAAACCCTCCGGAGAAGCTTTCACGACGCCGCATGCGCGGCAAAAGCTCGGGGCGACAGAACCGGGGCTGGTGCGGGCTTCTCAGCCAAGGCGCCCCATCCGTGAGACTGTTGCTGTTTCCAAGGCTACAAGGACGGCCCGATTTATCAAGGGATTAATTTTTCAGAGGGAATCTCTGACCGATTCCCGTTTCATTCATGCCGCACATATGCAGCCGGGTTTGGCCAAAACATGCGCCTTGAGCCATGTTAACGGATTAAGCCCCGAAAAACGGAAGGACTTTCATTCGCAGCGCTCAGCCGCTACTCTTCGGGAAGGTCGTGTCCCGGCCAGATCTTCACCTCGGGATGATTTTTCTTGAAAGCGGCAATGCGCTCGAAACTCTGCTGCGCAAGCTTGACATCGGAGCAGAAAGTGCCGGGCCCGACGCCGAGCTCGAAACTGCGATGCAGTATTACCGCATCGCCGGTAATCAGCACCGGCCCCGATTCGCCGTTGACCAGATACGAAACATGACCCTTCGTGTGGCAGGGCGTCGAGACCGCCCAGAGCGTTCCGTCACCGAAGATGTCGATGACCCTTCCCAGCTCGCTGTCTTTCGCATAGTCGGCTTGAAAGTCGAGCATGTTCACATGATCCTCACCGGCAAAGTGCTTCGGTTCTATCAGCCAGGGTATCTCGGGTATGCCCTCGCCTTTACCCGCGACAAGCAAAAGCGGGCGCGGCAGATCGGGAAGCCCCGAAGTATGGTCGAAATGCAGGTGGGTAAAGAAAACCGCGTTTATCCTGTTGAGCGAGTCGACATGCTGCAGAAGCTTCACCCCTATCGACTCATTTTCGCTTTTCAGAATCGTCTTCACCATGACACGGGGTATCAGGTATCCCTTCATGGGCCCGTAAGCCTCACCGGTGTAAAAAGCGCAGGTGCCGGTATCTATCAGAAAGTAGCCGAATTTATCGTGTTTGAGAAGGTAGGCATAGACTGGCACATGCAGGGTCTCGTTGGCCTCGGTCTCACAGGCCGGGTGCTTCAGATTGAGCGCCCCCGAAAGCGGCACCTCAAGCTCTCCCGACTGTATTGCCCTAACGGTGATGCTTTTTCGGGCTTCGAGCAACTTTTCGCTGCCCGTGATGGGCATTTCCACGCCGAAATCGTTCTGTACGTTCAGCGATCGGTCCCAGCCCGAGACCGAATAGGTCTTGCAGCCGCACACAAAGATCAGAAGTGCCAGCGCCGAAACAACGAGTCGCAGAAAGCGCCGGCCTTCACAGTATTTGTTATTTCTCTTTTCTGATATATCATTAATCATTGTTCCCTCGTTTTGCGAAGATCGCTCTGTCGGGGCGCAAACAAAAATCAGGCAGGCCGCTCCCGCTTACTGTAACAACCGGATACGGTCATAATGACAGCTTTAATCTGTCCTGTCAATTTGCTTTGGGAGGAATTCTGCTTTCTTTTGGTTATAAAGAAACAGGAGGTGTGCGTCGCTTTATCGTCCATCCATGGACGGCGACTCACTTACAGGCATCGTGCCCCATGCATTGGACACGATGTCCGAAAGGCGGTTTTATTTATCAGGCTGGCATATCATTCAACAGATTTGAATATTTCGGGCAATGATATTGCCAGGCCTTGAAGAAAAGAGCTGGATACTATATCATTCTTTTCGAAGTAGAGAGGTTTTTCGTAAAATTTGTCATTGTGAATGTAGATCATTATCGTTCCATTACCGGGGTTGACCAGCCAGTATTCCCTGACACCATGAAGCTCATACAGTTTGAGTTTATCTGTCGAATCTTTATATGCACTCGATGGCGATAGTATTTCGATGCAGATATCGGGCGCCCCTTTACAGCCCCGTTCGTCAATCTTATCGGAATCACATATGACAGTGATGTCTGGCTGCACTACGGTGTATATCTCATCATCAGAGGCTTCCGCATTTTCAAGTCTGACATCAAAAGGAGCCGAAAACGCACGGCACTTTTTTCCGGCCAGAAAATTACCGATTTGTCGCGAAAGTTCAAATGAAACGGACTGATGCTCTGTTCCAGGCGCGGGACTCATATCATACGCAAGACCATCGATCAGCTCCCAACGCTCTCCGTCGGGCCACGAGAGGTAATCGGCATAGCTGTACTTGTAATCGGGTTTCGGTTTTGGAATCGCCATAGCCCTCCCTCCTGATTGAATCCGGGGAGTAGTGTGCGACAATTTTTAAAGTATGTCAAGCAGCTTTATGCTGATGCGGTTTCAGTGGATTCATTCATTTTTATTTTCAATAAACCGGACTCTACTATAGCCTTAAGAAAGGGGAACAAGGAGGACACGGAGGTAAAGAGGTTTTCATTCTTTCACCATCTATATCCGTATTCTGTTTCGACAATCTCCAACCCTGTGCACTCTGTGGCATCAGTGGTTTAATCGTTTGTTTCTTCCGAATTTAAAGCGATGACTTTTAACGTCTTTTCGTAAACCGAAGCGGCATAACCTTGAAAAGATATGACCTCTGCCATTGCCGGTTTACCGTCAGGCAGCAGCCCTAAATCGCCGGGATATCTCGAATCGATATACAGTTCATTCAAAACTGTCAGTTGATCTTCATTATCAATTTCAATATCGTCTTTAATCAACTCATAAAGACGTATCAGATTATGTGTCTTTAAAAAGGGCAGCTTTTTAAATTCAAGAATTGATTTGAAACATTTCTCTACGCACTGCTGAGCGT
>JAEWVL010000460.1 GCA_023396665.1 Spirochaetota bacterium | reverse complement strand
GAACTGAAGCAAGAGCGACAAACAGAGCGCCCGAGATTTTTTTGAAAAAATCAGGATACAGTGAACCTGCCAGCATCATGATCGCTGTCGTTACACCGGTAATCTGCAGAGCCTGCAGCACGATCGCGGGTTCATACATCGAGACCACCAGGTTGATGATGAAGCCGAAGGGTACTACCACGAGATTATATCCGAGAAAACTGATCAGGGGTTTGTCTGACTTGGTAAAAAGATAAATGCCGCCAAAACACATGACACAATAGCCGATGATGAAAGGCCAGAAACCGAACTGCAATGCAAGCTGTGGCGGTACATATTTTACCATCAGCCAGTTGACTGCGAAACCGTAACACAAGACCACACCGATAAGCAGATTGTAGACTCTGTCGCTGATAATAGCGCCGCTCGATTCGGCGGCGGTACGGGAAAAGACACTGTTCATATAAGGCTCCTGTATGTGTGCCGCCGGTCCAGGACAGCAGCGGAATGTCTGACTCAGCAAAATTGACAGCGATTCTTTTTGATTGTCAATTTGTTTTTATAAGCGTTCAAACTATAGTGTAAATATTTCGAAAACCGTCTCAAGATAATGGCGGAGTTTTATTCAATTGTGCCGGACTATCTTTCTTTGACAAAAATGACCGCTTATTCAGCAGATCATTCAGTAGTGGAGCTGAAAGTTGACGGTATTTGTTCTTTCATACATCGCAGCAATTCATCCTCATTCTGAACAATTTCATCAAAACACATTTTCAGCATGGGATTGAGTTTCGCTCCGATAAATGATGCGCGTGCGTCGCTGTGAAATCCAATAATGACACGTGGTTTATTATTTTTTAGTTTCGCAATATATGCCATGCCCAATTCAACACATGCTCCCTCATCCGGTACGCGTCCGTCCAGTATAAACAGGAATATATCAGAATCAAGTATCTGATTGCGATCAGTTTCAAAAAGAGCTTTTCTACGTGCATCTGGTGCCATTTTGTCAATAGGCGGTCTGGTGGATTCAACGCCGTCTCTTTGGGGAAGAAAAACACTATACGCCAAGGCTTCAAGTTTTTCTGTGAGAGCTGAATTGAACCGTCGTTCTGCCAAAGAAAAAAGAGGGGCTGCAAAATAGATCATCATGTATAAATCACCGAATTGCCTATTTGTAAATAAACACTTCAAACTGAACTTTTATCATCAATGACCTCGAAAAGAACTAGCGGCAAGAATTTTAGCTCGACTTTAATGAAAATACTCGAGGTTCGATTTGTAAAGATTTTTCGTAGAGATTCCTAAAAAGGGTAAAAAATCACAAATTTTTTTTTGTAATCAGATAAATATTTGTAGTGCAGAAAAAATGGACTAAATCTCAATCTGACTGACGAAAAGCCGCTCAGACTGTAAACTCTGATGAGAAGAATACATACGTGACAAATGTTAAAAATATGGAAAGTTACAAAAGTCCTGAATTCAAAGATGAAGTTGGGAGTGCAACGGACAAGATCAGAAAAATAAATAATTGCCCAAAAGCCGCCTGTTGTTTGTAGTGGCAACTTCATCGTTCGCAATCTATGACAAAACAGCAGGTTACCAGTGATCAAATTCGTCAACGTCAGCAAATCCTTCGCCAAACAGGTGCTCTTCGATGAGCTCAGCTTCAGCGTCAACAAGGGCGAAAAAATCGGTCTTGTCGGCCGAAACGGCCACGGCAAATCGACCGTCTTTCAGATGATACTCGGCAATCTCGAACCCGACTCGGGTTCGGTGCTTGTGCCGAAAAACTATAAAATCGGACACCTCGAACAGCACTTGCATTTCACGAAAGCGACGGTGCTCGAAGAGTGTGCGCTCGGCCTGCCCGACGGCGAAGAGTACGAGACCTGGCGCGTCGAGAAGGCCCTGTCGGGCCTCGGTTTTTCGCAAAGCGACATGCAGCGCAGTCCTCACGAGTTTTCGGGGGGATACCAGATCCGCATGAATCTGGCGAAGCTTCTCGTATCGGAACCCGACATGCTGCTTCTGGACGAGCCGAACAACTATCTGGACATCGTCGCCATCCGCTGGCTCGAGGAATTTCTTCGCGAGTGGGACAACGAGCTCATCCTCGTGACACACGACCGCAGCTTCATGGACAACGTCATCACCCATGCCGTCGCCATCCATCGCACAAAGGCGCGCAAGGTCGAGGGCGACACCGACAAACTCTATGCGCAGCTGCAGCAGGAGGAGGAAATCTACGAGAAGACCAGACTCAATGAGGCCAAGAAGCGCCGGCAGGAGGAGATATTCATCGCGCGCTTCAAAGCCAAGGCGAGTTTCGCCAGCCGCACCCAGTCGCGCGCACGTCAGCTCGAGAAAAAAGGCGAGATGAAACAGCTTGAGGCCATCGAAGATCTCGAACTCTACTTCAACAGCAGACCCTTTCCTTCCGCAAAAATGCTGAGTGCCGAAAACATTTCATTCGCGTATGACAAGGCATCTCCTATGCTGATCGAAGATTTCAGTCTCAGTATCGGCAAACAGGATCGAATCTGCATCATCGGAAAAAACGGCAAGGGAAAATCGACTCTGTTGAAACTTCTTGCAGGTGAACTGCAGCCGCTTTCTGGAGAGATCACGAAGCATCCCACACTGCTGGAGGGCTACTTCGGCCAGACCAACAAGCTTAATCTCGACGAGAATAAAACGGTAGCCGGTGAAATTCGCAGCGCTGATCCGAACTGTACCGAAAATAAGGCCCGTACCATCGCCGGCGGACTCATGTTTTCGGGGGACAGTGCTCTCAAGAAAGTCAAGGTGCTCTCGGGCGGTGAAAAAAGCCGTGTGCTGCTCGGCAAGATTCTCGTGCAGCCCTGTCAGCTGCTCTATCTTGATGAGCCCACCAACCATCTCGACATGCAGTCCTGCGACTCGCTGATCGAGGCGATAGACAATTTTGAAGGTTCCGTGGTCATGGTAACGCACGACGAGAACCATCTGCGCTCGGTAGCGACAAAACTCGTGGTCTTCGATAACGATACGATCATGGTGTATCCGGGCGGCTATGATGATTTTCTGCGCGATGTCGGCTGGTCTGACGAGGAGTAGGGTAATGAAATATGATTGTGATTCTTCCGTAATCGCTTTAATTTTCATTATTCACTTGTTTTTCACCGTAATTTGTGGTATAGTTGATTTAGTCTTATCAAATCAGTTCAGGCAGGCACTCGGGTCATGCGAAATCCGATCAGGAGTCTTATAGAAAGCGCTTCCGGTAATTATGACCTGAAAGACTGGCGAATATGGTTTACCAGGGTGATGGCTTTGCTCATGGTCGCCCTTCTTCCGCTGTCGTATTACTATTCTTTTCCGCCTTATATCTCATCGGGAAAATATCACCTTCTCCTTGTCGATGTCCTTCTATGGACTTATCTGCTTTTGCTCGCCTTCGTTCCGGCTGTCTACCGCTCAACAGGGCGTTTTGCATGGCCGCTTATTTTATATATCCTTACGATCGTGTTTTTTTCCTCACTTGGTCCTGACTATGCCCGGCCGGGATGGATAGTTCTCAGTTCAGTCATATTGGCGATCTTTTTCGGTACAAGGGGAGCCTATATTTCAGCGTTATTGAATCTGCTGATACTTCTTTTGTTATATTTTCTTGTCGACGCTTCTCATCCAGAATGGCAGCTCGTTCGCGAAGAAGGGCCTGCGAACTGGCTCAATTTCGTTGTGAACCTCGGACTGATCTCTTTCGGAGCCGCACTTTCCGTCGGTTTTTTGATTAATCGCCTCGACAATTCCCTTCAGACCGAACGTTCGATAAAAAGTGAGTTGCAGGTATCCAATGAGGAGTTACGGGCAACAAACGAGGAACTTGAAGCGATAAACGAGGAATATGAGGCACAGAATGCCGAGCTCATCCGCTCATCTACGGAACTTGAACAGACAAGCGAGTACAATCGTATTCTTTTCAGTGATTCGGGCGTACCAATGGTGGTACTCGATCCCGTGAGTGTTCGCATTACCGATTGCAATACGGCTGCCTTGCGGGTATATGGCTTTAATAACAAGAGCGAATTAATCGGTCTTGGCCCGGCTGATCTTTCACCATCGACCCAATATAACGGCAGTGATTCACATGTCGCGTGTACGGAGTATATAGAACGGGCTCAGAAAGAGGGCTCTGTGTATTTTCCCTGGCTTCACCGGCGGCATGATGGAACCGTATGGGATGCCGAGATACAATTGATGTCCTTTTGTCTTCTGAACAGTCCGATGCTGCAATACACCGTTTTGGATATCAGCGACAGGGTTCGTGCCGAAGAGGAAAAAAGGATAGCCCAGAATCAGTTGCTGCATGCTCAGAAGATGGAGGCTGTCGGTACGCTGGCCGGGGGTATTGCACACGATTTCAACAATGTACTGGGGGGCATAATCGGAAGTCTCGACCTTCTTCAGATGGTACTGAAACGCGAAGATCTGAATGAATCGGACAAGGTCGACTCCTATCTGCACACTGCAAGGGATTCATCGTTACGTGCCGCCGACATGGTTAAACAGTTATTGGCGCTTTCCCGCAAGCGGGCAATGGTGATGGAAACGGTGAATATCCCGAAATCGCTGAATAACGTAATAAGTATATGCCGCAACAGTTTCCCAAAGTCGATAGAGATCGAACTGACCGAAGTGTCCGGACCGCTGTTTGTATATGCCGACGATGCACAAATCGAACAGGTGCTTCTCAATCTCTGTGTCAATGCCTCTCATGCAATGACAATTATGCGTGATAACGATGAGCAGCAAGGGGGAAAGCTCCGCGTTTCGCTTGATACACTTGTCAGTGACAGCAGGTTTTGCTCTTTTCATCCGGGATCGGAGCCCGGTGAAAACTATTTACGAATCGCTGTCAGCGATACGGGAACCGGTATAAGTGATGAAGATAAGGTGCGAATATTTGAACCGTTTTTTACCACCAAAGGTCAGAATCAGGGAACGGGACTCGGACTGGCGATTTCATACAATATCATTTCCCAGCATAAGGGCTATCTCGACCTCGAATCAGAATTGCAACGCGGCAGTACCTTTTATGTGTATCTCCCCTTGCTTAAAACGGAAAATGAGGAGGCTGATAATCACACGAATCCCCCGGTTTGCGGTAATGAAACCATCATGATTATTGATGACGAACTTCCCATATTACAGGTAGCCAGTGCCATGCTTGAACAGTGCGGGTATTCGGTGATAAGCGCTTCGAACGCCGAATCGGCACTCATAACGTATCGTGAACGATACAGGGATATCGACGCCGTTCTGCTGGATAATTCCATGCCGGGCATGTCGGGACCTGAGCTCTTCTCTTCTTTGAAGATAATCAATCCCGGACTGCGTGTCATGCTCTGTTCCGGTTATATGGATGAGGATCTTGTTACCAGGTGCCGGGCGGCGGGGATACGGGAATTTGTCGCGAAACCCTATACTATCGAGCTGCTTTCACGGAAAATCAGAAATCTCCTGTTGTGATATTCTGCGATTATTACAAAAAAGTTAATTTACAGTAAAAATGCCCAATTCACACTTCCATAAATTGACAAAAATGATGTCTCATCTAGGGTATGCGTATATTCGGTCGGCAGGTGAATGTGGTTTCCGGAAACACGATCCTGACAACTTGATGGCGATTATGATAACATTGCAAGGAGAATGATATGGATTTGACTCAGGTGTTCGGCAATAATGTATTTAACGATAAACTGATGAAAGAGCGGCTGCCAAAAGAAACCTATAAGGCGCTCAAAAAAACGATTAAAATGGGTCTGCCTCTTGAACCGGAAGTGGCGGATGTAGTGGCCAATGCCATGAAAGACTGGGCTCTCGAGAAAGGTGCGACACACTATACGCACTGGTTTCAGCCTTTGACCGGGTCGACTGCAGAGAAACATGATTCATTCATTTCTCCGACAGAGGACGGCAGCATTATCATGGAATTTTCGGGTAAACAGCTGATTCAGGGTGAGCCTGATGCCTCATCTTTTCCGAGCGGCGGTTTGCGTGCGACTTTTGAGGCTCGCGGTTATACTGCATGGGATGCGACTTCTCCGGCCTTCATCAAAGAGGATGCCGAGGGAAACGCAACCTTGACCATTCCGACGGCGTTCTGTTCATACACCGGTGAGGCACTTGATAAAAAAACACCGCTTTTGCGTTCAATGGCTGCGGTTTCCAAACAGGCGTTGCGCGTACTTCGGGTTCTGGGAAATACCACATCCACTTCGATTACTGCGACAGTCGGCCCGGAGCAGGAGTATTTTCTTGTTGATAAAGAGCTGTACATGGAGCGGCTTGACCTTATTACCAGCGGTCGTACGCTGTTCGGTGCAACGGCTCCCAAGGGGCAGGAGCTTGAAGACCACTATTTCGGATCAATAAAGGACCGCGTGTCGGCCTTCATGAAAGATCTCGACATGGAACTGTGGAAGATGGGCATTACTTCCAAAACAAAGCATAACGAAGTTGCTCCGGCACAGTTCGAAATGGCTCCGATTTTCGCAACCACCAATGTAGCCACCGATCACAATCAGCTGGTTATGGAGACAATGAAAAAAGTCGCTCTTCGACATGATCTGGTATGTCTGCTTCATGAAAAGCCCTATAAAGGCATAAACGGTTCCGGAAAACATAACAACTGGTCACTTGCAACCGATGACGGTATAAATCTTCTTGAGCCGGGAAACACACCGCATGAAAATCAGCAGTTCCTTCTGATGATAGCGGCACTTCTCAATGCGGTTGATACTCATGCCGATATTCTCCGGGCTTCCGCCGCAAATTCCGGTAACGACCATCGTCTTGGTGCAAACGAGGCGCCGCCTGCGATTATTTCGATTTTTATGGGAACCGAGCTTACCGAGATTCTGGAAAAAATCGAAAAGGGAGAGCCGGTGACAGCTAAAGGCAAAACCTTTGTCAATGTCGGTGTCGATACACTGCCTCAGCTTCCCAAGGACAATACCGACCGTAACAGAACCTCGCCCTTTGCCTTTACCGGGAACAAGTTCGAATTTCGTATGGTGGGATCATCGGCATCGATAGCCGGACCGAATGTGACGATCAACACCATCGTCGCCGAGGCTCTGGATGAGATAGCGACTCGTCTTGAGAAAGCGAGTGACCTTAAGGCCGAGACAACCGCCATTATCAGGGAAGCGGTAAAAAATCACGGTCGTGTAATTTTTAACGGTAACGGCTATACCGACGAGTGGGTAAAAGAGGCGCAAAAACGTGGGCTCCCCAACATCACTTCAACGGTTGCAGCGCTCGAGGCTTTTGCCAGCGACAAGGCCATGAAACTGTTCGACAGGTACGGTGTGCTTTCGAATAAAGAGCTTCATTCCCGTTATGAAATTTATCTCGAGCAGTATTCGAAGCATATTAACATCGAGGCACTTACCTGTATTGATATGGTTAAGACGCAATATCTTCCCGCGGGAATAGAGTTCGCGACCGATCTCGCACAATCGGTAAACGCCCTCTCTACTGCCGGCGCATCAGCCTCTACGCAGAAAGAGCTTCTTAAAAAGGTATGCACACTGAACGACGGTATCTATGCGAAACTCGCTGATCTTGAGAAGTCACTTGCCGCTTCTCATGCGGAGTCTTCTGTTAAAAAACAGGCTGAGCTGTACCGGGACAAGGTCTTTGGTGCTATGAACGCCCTGCGCGAACTCGTGGACGAACTGGAAACGATCACACCGAAGTATATGTGGCCGGTACCCAGCTATTCGGATCTGCTTTTCAAACTCTGATTTCTTTCATATAGGTGCAAAAAAGCCCTCGCAATGGCGAGGGCTTTTTTTGCTGTTGCGTATACTGTTCTGTTGAGTATCAGTTCATCGGTGAATTTTCCTAGCGGGGCATTTCCTTGAGTTCCTGAACAATGTTCAGGGCGTAATCACCGATATGTTCCAGCTGCTGTAGTATGTCGATATAGAGTATCTCCATCTTTACGCTTGATCCGTTCTGAATCCGTTTGCGCGCATTTTTTTTCAGTGTCTTTCGAAAAGCGTTGATTGAGTTTTCCATATCAAAGGCCTGGGAAAAATCGGTATCCGATATTGACTTGTGCATATTTGTACTGATGAAACACAGAAAGGTCTTCACCACGGTAAGAAAGGGCTCTAGCTCTGTGTAAATTTCATCGGTAAACGATATTTTTTTTCTGGTTTTTCGCTCAAGAATATTTGTCAGGTTATTGCAGCTGTCGGCGATGCTCTCGAGTTCGTCGACGATTTTCAGCATATGATTGAGTTTGAGCGTACTCTTTTCACTCGGGTTTTCCTGCATACAATCGGCGATGAAACGGGAAATTTCCTCCTGCATCTGGTCGGTAAAGTCTTCCAGATCATTCATGCGCTTCAGGTCATCATCCATCACCCCTTTGCCCGATGTCATATACGAAATGACGAGATCGTACATGTCGCAGGTTCTGGTGGTCATTTTGACGATTTCCGATTTTGCGGTGATGATGTTGATCTCAGGGGTGTCCTGCAATGCTGATGAAATATATTTCAGCCGGTATGTCCTGCCGTCATCTTCAACAGATTCGCGTTGAGGAAGTATCTTTTCTATGAACGTGGCATACAGGGGAACAAACAGTATGAAAATAGAGCTGTTGATTACGTTGAACATGGTATGAAACATGGCGAGATGATTCGGAACATCTGTTGCGCTTGATGTCAGACCCGGTACAAAGGCATCCACCAGAGTCGTAAAAAAGGGAAAGATGGAAAGCATCCATACAACACCGATTACGTTGAACATCGTATGCGCCATCGCCGCACGTCGTGCGTGAACCGACTGTCCCAGAGCCGCAAGCTGGGCGGTGATGGTCGTTCCTATGTTTTCGCCCAGACACAAGGCACAGGCTGTTTGAAAGTCTATCCATCCCGCATAGGACATCGTAAGGGTGATCGCCATCGCAGCACTTGATGATTGCAGAATAATCGTCAAAAGGGTTCCAACCCCAACGAAGATAATGTTGGATAAAAAACCCATGCCGGTGAAGGCGGTGAGAAATTGAAGAACTTCGGGGTGGCTTTTTATGTCGGGAACGCTCTGCTTGAGATACATGAGCCCGATAAAGAGCAGGCCGAATCCGATCAGCGTTTGTCCGATATGCTTCCTGGTTTCGTCCTTCATAAAGGTAAAGGGAAATCCCACCGCGATCGCCGGTATCGCGAGTTTCACGATGTCGAATTTGAATCCGAACATGGAAACGATCCACGCGGTGATTGTGGTGCCTATATTTGCTCCCATGATGACCCCGATCGCCTGTGTCAGTGTGAGAAGGCCAGCACTGACAAAACTGACGACAAAAACGGTGGTCGCTGATGAGGATTGAATGATGCTTGTAATACCGAGTCCCGTAAGAAAAGCGGTAAAACGGTTTTGTGTCATATAATTGAGCAAGGTCTGCATCCGCTCACCCGCGCTGTTTTGCAGCCCGTCGCTCATGAGTTTCATGCCGAAAAGGAAAAGTCCCAGACTTCCGATGATTTGCATAATACCGGCAATAAGTATCAATGGTTACCTCCAGATGAGAAATGAAATTTCGTATATAAGCGATCAGTGTCAAGATAATATTTTATTAATCGATATGGCTTTTTTATCCCTGAGAATACCATATACCCGGTGCCTGCGTGAACGTGACAGTGCTTTCATTGCAATTTTCCGGGATTCGTGCTGCTAAAAAAATATTTTTAAGAGACTCCGATAGTTATTGCCTTTAAAAGTGCGGGATTTATTTTTGTATTATGATCGTTGATTTTCACACCCATATATTTCCCGATGCCATCGCCGGGGCGGCAATGGCGAAACTCTCCGAAAACGAGGGCGGTGTACCTCATTATCTGAACGCCACGCTCTCTGATCTGCTGTGCTCGATGGATAACGCGAAAATCGACTGTGCCGTCACACTGCCGATTGCGACACGTCCGGGACAGGAGCGTTCAATACTTTCCTTCTCGAAGGAGCTCCTTGCCAATCCGCGGATTATTCCCTTTTTTTCCACACATCCCGATTCACCTGACGCGGTTTCGTATATTGAGAAAGCAGCAGCGGAGGGATTGCGGGGTATAAAGATACATCCCTATTATCAGAATACGGCGCTCGATGACAGACGGTATGAAACGATGGCAAAAGCCGCCAGTGAAGCGGGTCTCATTTTTCTCACTCATGCGGGATTTGATCCCGCGTATCCCAGGCAAAGAATTGCCGACGCAAGAAAAGTGCTGAAGCTCAAGGAAAGGGTTCCGGATCTGGTCTTGATCGCCGCACATTTCGGCGGTTTTGATGATTGGGAGGGACTTGAGATGCTCGCCGGGTCAGGCGTGTACCTTGATACATCCTTTGCGCTGCACTTTTTCTCATCTGAAAAAATGAGCGAGATGATACTTCGTCATGGCGGCGATTATGTCATATTCGGAAGCGACTCTCCATGGACAAAACAGGATGAGGAGCTTTCGAAAATCCAGTCACTTGCGCTGGATAGCGCTCTGATCGACAAGATAAAGGGGGGAAACGCCCTGCGATTGCTGAAAGATGCCGCCGACAGGGGGATATCCTCTTGTGAAAATACTTATTGACGTAAAACAGCCATCACATATTTCGTAATCGAAGAATACGGAGGTACTATGAAAGTATACAGAGAGTCTGACACAAATCCGTCCCTGCTCAAGGGCAAAAAGATCGCAATCATCGGCTACGGCAGCCAGGGCTACGGTCACTCAAATAACC
>JAEWVL010000415.1 GCA_023396665.1 Spirochaetota bacterium | reverse complement strand
AAGGGAGAGGTTAACGGTTTTACCGGTCTTCTCGGTTCCGGGCGCAGTGAAAGCGTACGTGCGATTTTTGGTGCAGACAGGGTTACCGGCGGAAAAGTAAAAATAAACGATAAAAATACTAAGATTTCAAAACCCAAAGATGCGATGAAACATGGAATCGGATATCTGCCCGAGGACAGAAAACTTGACGGTATTATCGACGAACTGTCTGTACGTGAAAATATAATATTGGCTTTACAGGTTTTGAAGGGCTTTTTCCGTCCCTTTTCAAGAGCCGAAGCGGAGTCTTTCGCAACAAAATATATTAAGATGCTTGGAATAAAAACAGCTTCATCAGATACTCCTATCAAGTCCCTTTCGGGCGGCAACCAGCAAAAGGCGATTCTTGCACGCTGGCTACTAACTAATCCGCAATATCTTATACTCGACGAGCCGACGCGAGGTATTGATGTTGGTACAAAAGTCGAAATACAAAAGCTTGTTCTTAAACTGGCTGAAGACGGCGTCAGTGTAACATTTATTTCATCCGAAATAGAGGAAATGCTTAATACCTGTTCGCGACTTATCGTTATGCGGGATCGCAAGATAGTTGGCGAGTTGAAGGGCGATGAAATGACACAAACAAAAATAATGCACACGATAGCGGGGGAGGCCTCTCAAAATGGTTAAGGGTTTCGTTAAGAGTTTAATTAAGGGTTTCAAAGAACTGTCCAAGTCTCAGCTCGCCATACCGTTGTTTGCGCTTTTTCTGGTTATTGTGTTTAATCTGTTCAGAGATGTCAGTTTTTTTTCCATTAGCGTAATAACCAATAATTACGGAAACACCGTTCTGTCTGGAAATGTTATCAGTATTCTTAACGGTGCGTCTGAACTGGCGGTTTTGGCAATAGCCATGACCTTGGTTACCTCGGCGACAAAAGGACAGGATATAAGTGTCGGCGCGGTTGCAGCAATCGCGGGAAGTGTATTTGTCCGTGTACTTCGCGAAAATCCGATTACAATGCCTGTCATTCTCTGGGGCTTTGTTGCGGCCTGTATCGTTGCAATTCTGTTTTGCCTGTTTACCGGTATTATGGTTTCTACATTTGGTATTCAGCCGATGATTGCATCTCTGATATTGTTTACCGCCGGGCGTCCTATCGCTTATTGGATAAATGGCGGGGCAACGCCTACCGTTGAAAGTCCTTTGTTGAATTATATAGGAAGTTTCATTCCCGGTATCCCCATCCCCACGCCCATTCTTGTCGTAATTCTGTTCGGAATATTGGTTACATTGGCATTGCGTTTTACCAATCTCGGGCTGTATATTCAATCTGTTGGTATAAATGAAAAAGCGGCGCGTTTAAACGGAATTGATCCGGTACTCATGAAGCTGATAGCGTTCATGATACTTGGGATTTGTGTTGCCATTGCGGGCTCGATAAATGTCTGTAGAATCGGATTGATAAACCATGAAACCATTCTCATTGACATTGAGATGGATGCTATTCTGGCGGTCGCAATCGGAGGAAACGCATTAAGCGGCGGAAAGTTCAAATTGGCCGGATCGGTCATAGGAGCCTATATCATTCAGGCTCTTACGATAACACTCTATGCCATGAAAGTTTCTTCTACTGCGGTTAAAGCGTATAAGGCAATGGTCATTATTGCTATCGTTATTATTGGTTCGACGGTTGTTCAGCAATATGTTGTTCAGTTGCGCGACAGGCTCTTTAAAAGATCGATGAGAATTACGGAGAATAACTGATATGGCGAAAATTAAAGTTACTGAACTATTTTCCGGTTTGCTGAAAAAAAACAAAGAGCCGATTTCAAGCACTGCGTTGCTACTAACTATCACGATTAGTGCGTTTATTACGATGTACGTTTTTGCAATGCTTGTCTGGGGTGGCGGGTTCTTGAATGCACAGCAGTTTTTTAACATTTTTAATGACAATGCCTATTTGATCGTTATTTCTTGTGGTCTTACCGTGGTCATGATTGCGGCCGGGATTGATATCTCGGTTGGAGGTGCGATTGCACTCATCACTATGACCTGTGTCGTTTTTCTGGAAGATTATAGCGGAGGCATTGTAGGATCAGTAATTGTAGCGTTGAGTATCGGTCTGGCAATGGGGGTGATTCAGGGGTTTTTGATATCGTATTTGAAAATTCAGCCCTTTATCGTAACACTTGCGGGTTTATTCTTTACAAAAGGAATGACAACAATCGTAAGCAGCACCCCTCGCACAGTGACAAACGATACTTTTCTCAGGTTAAAGGATTTACGTATTATCATTCCGGGTATAGGTACTTATGGTAAAGCCGGTAACTTTATTCCAACCCGTATTGAGCCCGGTGTAATAATAGCGTTAACGGTTGTACTTGTCGTATGGGCTGTTTTGAAATGGACAAGGTTCGGACGAGATCTTTATGCTGTTGGTGGAAACAGTCAGAGTGCCTTGATGCTGGGTATAAATGTTAAGCGAACAAGATTTTTTTCTTACATATTGAGTGGTCTGTTGGCAGGAATAGGTGGTTATATATATTTGTTGCATACTGGGGCTGGAAATGCTTCGAATGCTACAGCTGCCGAGATTCAGGCGATAGCTTCGTCCATTATTGGAGGAACTTTGTTGACAGGTGGTGTTGGTAGCGTCATCGGCACACTTTTTGGTGTGCTTTCGCTCAAGACCATCAGTAATATTGTGATTGCCTCGGGTCTTCGTGAGCCATATTGGCAGAGTATTACCACCGGTCTTATGCTGTGTTTCTTTATTTTGCTTCAGAGTGTGATTCTCACAATTCGCAAAAAAAACGGTGGCGGGTCTTAACAGACAACGAGAAATTACATTTATGAAGAATCGCTTTATAAGTGATTAGCAGTATGATGTTCCGGTGTGTTCTGATTTTATTGGATTTCAAAAAAACCGCTTTATTCGAAGCGGTTTTTTATCCCCCCATAAAGTAACATATGAGGTGATTTAGAATAGTAGCTGATGTATAGTTAGTAGGCTGTTTTGGATTGTTTTGACTGCAGAATAGTGTTTAAGCATAGATCATGTGAGTAACATTGTTATTAAGCGTAAAAATCAAAAAGCTGCCCGGGTTTTTGCTCAGTGGAGGGTTGGCTGATACCTTTGGATGAGTAAACCATATCGGTAATTTTCTCATGGAAAGTCTTAAGGCTGTTGATTTCCGTGATGGTATCCGTTTGTGTTGAACGTTGTTGCTGTGTGAAGGGACGTATTTTCTCGACAGGACTTTCAGGATAACGCGCCTGGAGATATGCTCTTCGAACCATTTCGCCCTGATAAAGTGATATTGTTGAAACGGCGTTTGAAATTCTCATGATTGATTTTCGGCGTTTGACAAACGGTTCTTTAGTCCGAATTCTTACTTAATCAGCTTTTCATATTTGTTATATTCTGATATTCTACGCCGATCCCGTTCGTCAAAATATATTTTCGTTAAAACCTCTTCCATTTTTCGTCTAACCCAGTAAATGCTTTCAATTTCAATTGCTTTTGCTATGTATTCTGCTGAATCTTTGGCAGAAATTTCTCCCAGATAATGAGAGGTCCAATAGCGTGTATCTGGGTTTGTTTCTTCAAGAGCTGAAAGGAGATGTTTGTAATAGTTTTCGGAATTTGTCTTTTTGAATAAAACATAGGCACAGGTAGCTTTGATTTCGCCTTCTTTGGCAGATTCGTATTGAGAAGAGATAGCGGAAGTTATCGAATCGTCTTCTATCTTTTCTGCTGCTAAAATTGCCTGAAACTTAAGGTCAATATCATCGGATTTTATTCCGTCAAGAACTGCTTCAACCATGCTTACGTCCTTGTAATAACGCAAGGCAAACATTATAGATCGTTTAACAGCAATATTTTTTTCTTTCTTGTAACGTTTCACCAAATGTGGGATTGCCCGATCATCTCTGATGCGCCCTAAAGCTTCAGCAGCGGCTTGTCGACATTTAGCTGCGGATATTTCATCGGCATATTCAGTTTCATGATTAAGATATTTCACGAAATACCAAAATCCGGTTTTATTTCCCGCATATCCCATCTCATGCATTATTTCTATCTTTTCAGATATAGTTCCCTTTTGAAGCTGTTCAAGGCTTCCAGCTGTAATGGTCAGCGAGACCATCGAAATCAACGCGATTTGTATTAGTTTTTTCTTCATATTCCTTGTCTCTCTTTTGGCTTCGTCTTTTTTGTACGCTTTCCCCATTTAATCAACCAAAATTCATGAGTTGTGGTTTCATTGTAAGAGATGTCGTAATCAAGTTGGCTATAATTAGTAGCAACATCGTCGGCGGAAATTGCACAATTGAGACCTTTTTCCACTAAAGTATCTAAATATTGGTCAATAGCAACTCTGTAAATAAAAGACACAGAAACCTTGAAACAAAGACGCTCACTAACACCGAATTCGTAACATAGAGGGTCAAGAGAAACATGCATAATGACATATTCTTCCCCTTCGAGAAATGCATCGGGTTGGTAATCGACACTTTCCCATATAGCAGCAGAAAATGTGTCGTAATGAAGTCGAGATCTGGCCATAAGTGCTGAAAGAATGTCAGAAATTGTAACTCCTAACAACTTTGCGGCTGCAATAAGTTTCTTCTTGCGTGAGATTGAAATGTTTATGCTGGTTGAAATTTTCATATTAATTCTCCTTGTTGTAAGACGGTATAAAAGCTGATAATGTAAAAAAAAATGGAAAAAAAATAAAAAAAAGTTGTGCTTGCAGAGGGTTATGTGCGGGAGAATAATGATTAAAAAGCCGAGGTGAAATCATGAAGTACTGGAACAGCACATTGCGATCGATGACAGAGTACGTCCCCGGTGAGCAGCCCCATAATATTGAAGAATATATTAAGCTCAATACAAACGAAAGCCCGTTTCCACCGTCAGATGAGGTAATTGCTGCAATACGGGCGAAGACCGGTGCCGCACTTCGGTTGTATCCTGATCAGAATTGTGAGGATCTTTGCGAGGCCTGCGCAGAGGTTTTCGGGCTCAAGAAGAGCAATATCTTCATAGGTAATGGCTCTGATGAAATATTTACGATATTGTTTCGCGGATTTATTGAAAAGGATGCAAAGGCTTTGTTTATGTATCCTTCATATTCGCTATATTATACCATGGCCGAAGCTAACGGTATTGCTTATGATACGGTCGATTTGGATGACGATTTTTCATTTAATATAAAAAATTTTAAGGCTGATGGATATGCACTGGCGATATTGTGCAGTCCGAATAATCCCACAGGAAGAGCGATAGAGCTTTCACAGATCGAAAAATTTGTGTCAACTTTTAAAGGGCTCGTGTGTGTGGATGAGGCTTATGTTGATTTCTGCGGAAAAAGTGCCATTCAACTTGTGAAAAGCCATGATAATCTTATTGTGACACGGTCATTTTCTAAATCGTATTCGCTTGCAGGGATGCGAATTGGGGTTGCTGCGGCATGTGATGATATTATCAAGGGGTTTTATCGTCTCAAGGATTCGTACAATGTTGATATGCTGTCACAATCGGCGGCAGTAGCGGCTATAAAGGATCAGAAATCTCTTCAATATAGAGTTCGTATGATATGTGACAACAGGGACTATCTCAGCGAAAGACTTAGCGCCCTGGATTTCTTTGTAGTACCTTCAGACTCGAATTTTGTACTAACTAAACATAAAAGTGTGCCCTCTGTAAAATTATACGAAGGTCTTAAAGAAAGAAAAATACTGGTACGTCATTTTAAATCACGAATAATCAATGAATATCTGAGAATCAGTATCGGCTCAATGAAAGAAATGAAAGAACTTGTATCAGCAATTGAAGAGATTATTGCTCAAAATGAGTGTGTTTAAGTAGTTTTCGCAGAAAACAGTTTATATCAGAATTACTAATGTCTCTTTAAAGAGGGGAAAGGTCTTCTAATTGGCCTTTTTTGAGTATTTCTTTCCCAAGGCTGTTTATAACACAAAAATCTAACTTGAATTCTGGTGTAGTTTGTACAATGAACTCAAGATCCAGATTATCTTCCGGGTAGCTTATGCCGCTGAAGCGGCAGGAGATTGCATGGGGTTTTGTTTGTAATTCCATGTTTTGTGTAGACATCAGTTTGGTGTAAATCAGACCCAAAAGATACATTCCCTGTAAAATGGGTTTTTTAAGTCCAGCCAGTCTGGCAATTATATAGTTAGTATGTAAGGGATTGTTATCTCCAGATGCCCGGGCATATTTTTTTGCATCATTCTTGCCGATTGTCAGTCTGATATGTTGAATCTGATCGGAAATACTCACAACATGAGAGTTTTTAGGCCGTTTTTTTGTGTTGGGCCCTTTGAACAGAAAACTTGACTTCGACAGACAAATTAATGTGTTTGAAGAGGTATCCTTGCAGAAAGATTCAACCGTCAGAAGATCACCTGCAACTGTAGAAACTATATCCGCAATACAATGATGAAAATTAAGTTTCATTCCATCAGATATACTGCTATAAAAAGCCAGATATTGTTCTGCGTGAACCATCCGAAAGAAATTTGCTTCAATAACGGGTTTAGTTAGTAGCTTGAGTATTCCGGGTGAGGCTAATGATACCAGATAAAAGGGGTTGATAGTCGTTTTTGTCCCCCCTTTTTCTGTATTATGACCAAAAGCTCTTAAAAAACGTTCAGCTATAGGTGCAGAAACCACCTCTTCATGAAAAAGAGAGGTTCCGATTGCATGTCTTGAGGGAAACTTAAACTTCATATTTGTTATCAGAGTAAAAAACATACTATACCATGTGTAGTTAGTAGTATTGTCAGATGTTTTGAAAGTTCAAATAGATATGATTTCCAAGTTATTGTCAAGATACTGTTACAAAACAGACAGGAACTTCGGATACGAGGAAAAGAACATGGCGATTACCGGGAAGCGTTTTTGAAAACGAGACAAACAAATCATGTTGTGTCTGACAGTAGCATACAAGTAAACTCTCTTGACAATATCCATATGAAGATAATTTTAGAAAAAATGCGAATGAATCTATATGATAAACAATAAAAAGGGTTCTAATGAGTAAGGAATATACAAACGAGCTGCAACTTGATTTTGGTGATGACGGGCAAACACTGGTACCTGTTGTTACGCAGGACGCAAAAACAAAAGAAGTGCTGATTTTGGCCTTCGTGAACAAAGAGGCCTTTGATGAAACACGAAGAAGCGGTCTCGCAACGTACTGGAGCCGCAGCAGGAAGGAGCTTTGGAAAAAGGGGATGACCTCCGGGGATACCCTCAAAGTAGAGGAAATCCGGATAAACTGTGAACAAAATTCTCTTATATATATGGTCACACCGCAGGGCCTGGGGGCCTGTCACGCGAAGAAGAAGGACGGAATTGCACACACATCCTGTTATTACCGTTCGATAAACGAAGACGGAACATTGCGTTTCATCGAGGAATAATATATAAATGGAAACAAAACTTGTCATAGGAATGCCGGCAGGATCGCTGGCAAATCCGGGTCGGGGCGGTAATCTCATTGATCTGCTTGAGAGAGCCGGTTTTAAAACGAGCGGTTACGATGCCGGCGGGCCGTCGAAATTCACCACGGTTGATTTTCTGTTCGGGTGGGATGGACGTCCGCAGGAATTCGGTTCTCAGCTGGCAATTGATGAGCTTGATGTTGCTATCGCGGGTGACGACTGGATCGA
>JAEWVL010000369.1 GCA_023396665.1 Spirochaetota bacterium | reverse complement strand
TCGCACGCTCTCCGCTGCGGGCCTGCAAGGGCGCGAATCCCTCAGCGGTCAGCGTATCGGTTAAAACCTTCAGGTTATCCTCTATGTCGTCAACTATGAGTATTCTTTTTGCATCAGCTTCCATATTGCTCATCCCCTCGCCGCCTGTAACTTATCGAGCATCATTTCGATTCTTTTCTCGTCAAATAGACCGGCGGCCTCGATCACCGATTTTGAAAAAATCTTCGCTTCACCACTGTACGCGGTGGAAGCCAGAATTTTCCGTATTGCCGCGAAATCATTTATCTCCAGTGCGTCTCTGAGCAGCTTGACCGTTTGTTCATCAATTTCACCGGCAGCGCTTCTGTAATCAGCTTCAAGATCAGTCTTATCCCTGGCGGAAACCGTTTGCTCCTCGTACCTGAATATAATATCGCTCTTTTCGGCGATCAGGCCGAACAGCGTGTTCATCTTGAATGGCTTCGCGAGAAAACCGTCAAAACCGGCTTCAATAATGCGCTTTTCATCATGCTTGAAAGCGCTCGCGGTCAATGCGAATATTTTGCAATCGCGTATGCGCTCATCGGCCCGTATCGCCGAGGCCGCCTCGTAGCCGTCCATCACGGGCATTCGTATATCCATAAAAACAAGCTGCGGTCTGAAATCAAGCGCAACACTGACAGCCTCTTTGCCGTCTGCGGCTTCCTGAACGATGAAGCCGGCACGCTCGAGCATCTCCTTGAGAATCAGCCGGTTGTTGAACTTGTCATCAACGACCAGAACCTTATAGCGTGATCCGCCGGCGATTCCGATTATTCTTTTTGAAGCACCTTCATTTTTTTGCGGAGCCGCCACCTCGTTGAATGCGAGTATAAAACTGAAGCTGGAACCGTTTCCGGGCCGGCTTGTTATTTTAAGCTCGCCCCCCATCATCCTGATAAAGCGGCTGGATATCGCGAGACCAAGTCCCGTACCGCCTTCATTGATACTGTCAGCGGACTGCACAAATGGTTCGAGAATACTGTCCAGTTCGTTTTCGGGTATTCCGATTCCCGTATCGCTGACCGCGAAGCGAATACCCGCCGGATCGGGACCGGCCACGATGCTGATACCGCCCTCTTCGGTAAATTTCACCGCATTACCGATAAGGTTTATCAGAATCTGGCGAAGCTTTCCCATATCGCCTTCGACATAATCGGGAATACCGTCGAGAAGTTCCATATCGAGCGAAAGCCCTTTCTTCTCGCAGCGAAGGGCAAACATCTCGTTAATATCGCCCATGAACTGCGGCAGATTGAAAGTAGTCAGATGCAGTTCGGCTTTACCGGCTTCAATTTTGGATATATCGAGAATATCATTGATCAGACCGAGCAGATGCTCTCCGCTGCGTTCAATGATGCGGATCTTGTCCTTCTGATCACCTGTCAGATTACCGTCGTTCACCAGAAGCTGGGTAAAACCCAGCACCGCATTCAGGGGCGTTCGCAGCTCATGGCTCATATTCGCGAGAAATTCGCTTTTCAGCCTGTTAGCCCGCTCTGCCTCGATTTTCGATCGTTTAAGATTATCTTCAAATTCGAGTTGCGCGTCGATGTCGCGTAGAATGGCCGTGTGTATGGGGCCTTCGGGTGTCATGGTCGTGCTGATGTTCGCTTCGAAATTCAGGGTTTTGCCCCTGCCTTTTCCCGAAAAGCGTCCGCGTTTGTTTTTCTCATTGAGCAGATACTCGACAAAGGCGCGCTCATCCCCGCCGCAGCCGCATTTTTCAATTTCGTCGGCACTGAAAAGATTTCGAAGCGCGATCTCGCCCGCGTCACTTCTTTGTATTCCGAAATACAGTTCTGCCGCGGGATTGAATATGAAGATTCTGCCGTTGTTATCGAAAGAGAGAATGGGATCGGCCGCGCTGTCGATGATCTTGCGAAGCCTGTCCTGGTTGAGCTGAATCTCCTCACGTCGCTTCGCAAGAAGAATATTGATCGATTTGAATATTTCACTGTACTCGTCATTTGAAACGATTTCGATTTCTTCAGCATCAGAAGCCCCGGCGATACCGCAGATGTTTTTTTCCATATCTTGCGCGCTTGTCATGCGCTCGTCGCTGAGCAGTGAAAGCTTTTCGTTGACGATGGCGATCGGGTTCTTCATTTCACGCTTGAGCAGCGACAGCAATCTGTAGGCCAGCAGCAAATACAGAATAAAACGCAGCATCAAGACCTTGAAGCTGTCACGTATTTTCTCGTGCCTGAAGAAGTGCTCGGGCTCTATTTCTTTTGAGAGACCTTTTTTAACGGCAAAGGTAAAGTCGAAACGATCATGCATTCTTTGAAACAGACTGTCCCTATTTCGCGAGTCTTGTTCGTCATGCGCTTCGCTTTCTTCAGAAACGCTGTAGTCACCATCGGAAAGCATATCGCGTCCGATCACCATGAAATCGAAGGTGATCAGACTCATCTGCATAAGCAGAAAAAACACCATCGCGAACAGCGAGCGGAATATTTTTCTGACAAAGGAATCCTGTTTGATCGCCACCGAAGTGCCCTGCTGAATAAGAGCCCGCTTGACGGGAAAAAGAAGATCTGAAAGACTCATGATCATCAGCACCGATGCGAAAAAGCCGTTCGCTATACTCTGAAAAAACCCGAGAAAAAAAAGCCCCCGCTTATCCATAATCAGCGAGTCAGCCTGAAAATGAAGTTCGGCGAATCTTCCTATCATGAAACCCGCAATCGTGGCAAACATCAGAACAACCGGAAGCTTGTTGATACGTCGCAGCGCCTGATCCTTACACTGCTGTGTACTTTTTCTTTCATGAATCTGATCATGCCAGACACAGAACATGGGAAGCAAATAGACGAAGAGGATTGCGGATAAACCGGTAAATATCAGAAAAATCAACATGTTGGCCGGGAATGTAAAAAACATGCACAGCACATTCCGCATCGCTGTGTGAATATCGGATCCCTTGAATTCAGCCACAGCCATGATCAGAAGCGGAATGCCTATTATCGTGAAAAACATACGGGCGCGAATCGGTTTATGAATATCACAGATAAAATGCCCGTTGTGTTTAATTTTTTTATGAAATCTCAAAATCACCCTTCCTTTCGATGCCGCTACAGAATCAACTGTCAGTTGACACCGCCTTCATGCCGGCAAAGAACGTCTTTTCGTGTCCGCAACGGTCTAAAGCGGAATACTGTTTATAAAACACATGTTCTGAAAAGTTACCTTATGTTGATAAAAGTCAAGGCAAATGAAAAAAAAACAAATTGCGTTGTCCTGTAAACTGTAACAGCGGCATCCCTTAAAACGGCACATAAAAACTGTTGTACGCATCCCTTACCCAATACACCGTCAATGCGGGGGGATACCGGACGGCCTGGAAATTCGGAAGAGCTTTTTACTGCACCTGAGATCGCTATTGAGCAGATTGTACTGCGAGATTATTCCGTAGTATAGACGGAACCGTTCAGATTCTCCAGAATGGCAACCATGCCCATAAAAGATCCGTCCCGATCTGTAATGGGAGAGGCTATATTACCCCGGAATGGTTTTACGATAAAAAAGAGTGGTATTTATCATTTTTGTCATTCATAATGGAACGAAGTTGATATGAGCAAGCATTTGAAATCCCGATAACAAATGGAAGGTATACTAATTATGAAGTTAGGTCGGGCACAAAAAAGAGAGATACGCAGTTTTGTGACAGTTATCACCATCAGTTCCGTTCTGGGAGCGCTTATCTCGGGGCTCATGCTGCTTGTGACGGGATTTGATTCTCCCGCTCCGCCTGTGAACTACCTGCTGCTCGGCTTTTTTTCGGGATTCGGCATATCATCCCTCTTTACCCCTCTGTTTATTTTTTTACGGCGCTTTGAACCGCTGCCGCTATGGTTTGTGTTTTTCGTTATCCCCCTGCTCGAAACGCTTATCATCGGGCTTGTGTACAGTTCGTTTTTTATCGCTCTGCTTGGCTACGAACAATTTCAACTGAACGCTTATTTCGGCCGCACTCTGCTGATCAGTTTTTCGGCAACGATCATTTTCAACGTGTATGACACCCTCAACCGCCTGCTCGGCTCCAAGGTGCTGTCCGGGCTGATGATGGGCACCTACAGAAGACCCGTAAATGAAGATCGCTACGTCATGTTTCTCGACATTGCAGGATCCACCACAATAGCCGAAAAACTGGGAGCACTCGAATTTCATGCCTTTCTCAACGACTTCTTTCACGATATATCCATTCCGATAATCAACAACCACGGCGAGATTTACAAGTATGTAGGCGACGAGATTATCATCACATGGAAAGAAAAAAACGGGAGACGAGATTTACGTGCCTTGGAGGTGTTTTTCGAAATAGATGAGACTCTTAAGCTGAAAAATTCGAGATATACAAACAGATACGGACTCGCCCCCGCTTTTCGCGCCGGACTTCATTTCGGATCGATTGTCACCGGTGAACTCGGATATCACAAACAGGAGATCGCTTTTTCGGGAGATGTGATGAATACCGCCTCGCGTATACAGGCCGAATGCCGAAAACTCGGCGAGACTTTTCTTGTCTCCGAAGATGCCCTCGCGAATATGAAGCTATGGAACGATCCTCACTCTTTCTACACCATCGAAACGATGGGCAGAACCGCCCTGCGGGGTAAAAGCAGCGATGTCTCTATCAGTGCCGTCAGAAGCAGATTGTCAACGAAATCACCCGTCAACACCTGATGAGATTGCGGGAGAAAAATCCTCATCGCTGAATAGTTTTTGATCTTCCATCAACATGTCAAGCTGCCGATGCAATCGCTTTTGTCTATTTCCTGGAACAGATCTTTTGATCGCTTTCTCACAGTAAGTGTGCCGTATAAAAAACAGATACATATACCGCTGCTTCAGAAAAAAGCTGAACACAGGGTGTCATCCTGTTACCTGTTCATGTTTCCAGGAACTGAACGGACATTTTGTGAAATTTTTCAAGCGACCGGCCTTCACCATTCTGAAAATGCCTTGATAAATGTCCATTAATATGGCTTTCTCTGTAATTATTACTTATTCATTTTGTCTCATCACCATCGCTACAGGGCCAAGCTCATACCATCACGAAGGAATAGGCCTTATGAACGCGAAACAATCAAAACGTTTTTCATGGAAGAATCTCAAGCTCAGATACAAGATCATGTATTTATGTCTTTTTATAATACTTCTTTTTGGTTCGTTTCTTTTCTTCTACATAGTGCCTCTGATCGAGTCGACAAGCATGCAGAAACGGCGTGCCCACTTGCAGGATGTGGTGCGCTTGTCTGTCGATGTGGTGGCACATATCGAAGACAGCTACCGTAACGAGGGCAAAAGCGAGGATGAGGCCAAACGCGCAGCCGCCGAACAGCTGCGTATATTCCGCTTCGGCGACGATCACAGTGACTACGTCTGGATCAACGACTACCGCCCCGTGATGATCATGCATCCGATCGTGAAGACCATGGAAGGTCAGCTTCTGGACGACTACCGGGACAAATCGGGAAAGCTGATGTTCGTCGATTTTGTAAGAATTTGCTCAACCGAGGGCGAAGGATTCACCGAGTACATGTGGCAGTATCATGACAACGCGGAAAAGATTGTCCCCAAGCTGAGCTATGTCAAGGCCTTTGAAAAATGGAACTGGGTTATAGGAGCAGGTATCTATATCGAGGATATCAAAGCTGAGACAGCCGCACTGCGAAACAGGGTTTTCGCGGTTCTTGGCGGACTGGTGTTCCTTTCACTCGTGCTGGCATTACTGATCGTACGCTCTGTTGAAAAACCCGTGTACCGCATCATTCGCCGTCTTGACGAACTTTCCAGCGCGGGCGGCGATCTCACCATCAGATTCAACGATGATTCGTCGGACGAGATGGGTCAGATGTCAGCCATAGTGAACACCTTCCTCTCGAACTTTGCCGGCATCATCGGAGAGGTGCAGACAGCGGCCCAGAATCTGGCCTCTGCTGTTGAACAGATTGCATCGGGCAACCATAACCTTTCGCAGCGAACCAGCGCACAGGCCTCGTCACTTGAAGAAATAGCTGCAACCATGGAAGAAACGCGCAGCGCCCTTGTGCGTAACGGAGAAAATGCGGCGGAAGTAATGGACATATCGGCAGAATCACAGAATCAGGCTCTTGAAGGCGGCAGTCTGGTTTCGGATGCGGTAGCTTCGATCAACGAGATAAGCAATGTCAGCAGCCGCATCGGAGATATCATCTCGGTCATCAACGAGATCGCCTTTCAGACAAATCTTCTTGCTCTGAACGCCGCGGTCGAGGCGGCGCGTGCCGGCTCACAGGGCAGAGGTTTTGCCGTTGTGGCCGCCGAAGTGCGAAACCTCGCATTGCGTTCGGCTGAAGCCGCCAAAGAAATTTCAACGCTGATAGGAACTTCGATAGACCGTATACAGGACGGCACATACAAAGCCAACCGCAGCGGCGAGGCACTGGCAAGAATAATCGACTCGGTCAAAGGAGTCAATCGCGCGATCACTGACATCGTTTCGGCCGAAAAGGAACAACAACAGGGCATCGCCCAGGTCAACACCGCCATAAGCGAACTTGACGCGATGACCCAGCAAAACGCCGCACTGGTCGAGGAAACAGCCTCGGCCAGCGAAGAACTCGCCAACCAGGCCAGAGAGCTTCTGTCTATGGTGAGCCGTTTCAAGGTGCAATAATTCTGTTTCTGATTATGCGATACCGATGTGTGTACGCACGCACCTCGTGTTACACTTTTGCGCATACACGGCCGATTCGTTCTTTGCCTTCGCTGATTGTCCATTTATCGCGTGCGTTAAAATAGAGATACCATGTACTGTCGGTACTGTTGAAACGGCAATCACAGGCGTAGACGTGTGAGGCCATCCAGCCGCTTTGCGGTGCTATCAGAGCTTCTTCCGCCGCCTGCCGCCAGGCAAGTCCGTCGCGTGAACTGAGAAGAAAGATTGCCGAACGGGATTTACCGGAACTGTCACGATAGATTTTATTCTGCAACGCGATATATCCGTCATCCAGGGACAGAACCTTCATGGAGCCGGCGCCGATCACCCCTTTGGGGCCCTCAGTAGCCGGATCAATTATACTTTCATTCATGATTGTATAAGGACCGTCGACAGAGTGTGATTGCGCACAGGCTATATAAAGCGGCTCGCAGAAACCGCAGTCTTCGACAAACACAAGTGAGGCGGAGAAGTACAATCGCCAACGGTCTCCGCACTGCAGCAGGCAGGGATTCGAAACCGAATTGCCGTAACGATTATCGCGCATCCAGTCGCGTTCGGGACGTATCAGGGTTTGCGCCCCGCTCCACCTGCGAAGATCGGAGCTGCACCTCATTTCGATGCGCGAATTCCAGGGTCTCTTCCAGGGCAGTATCTGCATCGGCAGAGCAAAAGGTTCGTATTTCTCGTAAAGCAGAACACAGGTGCCGTCTGAAATTTTGCGAATAAATGGACGCATGGCATGCGGGATACGCAAACCCCCGTAACGCCACGAGAGACCGTCATCAGAAATGTATTCACATACACCCCAGGCGGAATGAGCGAACAGATGCCACACTCCGTCGTCCGTTTCATGCGGAAAAAGAAACGTGGGGTCCGCTATGAGCGGAGAAAACGGCGGCGGGCAGATCAACGCATCACTGCTATGTGTCCATTTCAATTTCAGAAATTCATTAATTTTCATCGGCAGCCTTCCCCCGCGAACGCTCTCGCTTTTCAGATTTTTTGTGTAATCCGCTATAAGTATCGGCAGCTCTGCAGCTATCTTTTTTAGCATAATCACATATGAAAGCGCGAATTACAAGGTGCTTCGACATGAAATATAAAAGACACACGAAACCAACTCAAAAAAAATTCTTTACAAGCTCTGCCTGAAGGCTCGTAACTGAACAGACAATCACAGCAAACTTCGTCTGTAAAGGCAGGAAAACAGTGATACTATCAGGACTCGAGATTAAGCGACAGCTCGGCAATTCAATTATCATCGACCCCTTTGATGAATCCCGGCTCAACCCCAACAGCTACAATCTGCGCCTGCACAACGAACTGCTCGTCTATGAAAACACTCCCCTCGACATGAAAACACCCAACGCGACGAAGACGATCACCATTCCGCAGCAGGGGCTGCTGCTCGAGCCGCAGCGGCTCTATCTCGGACGCACAAAAGAGTACACGAAGACCGACAATCACATTCCCATGCTCGAGGGCCGCTCGTCGATCGGACGGCTGGGTATGTTCATTCACGTTACAGCAGGCTTCGGCGATGTCGGTTTTGCCGGTTACTGGACGCTCGAGATTTTCTGCATACAGCCGCTCCTTATCTATCCCGATGTGGAGATATGCCAGATATACTACCACAGCATAGAAGGCGAGTACACACGCTACTCGAAGGGCAAATATCAGAACAACAGCGGCATCCAGGCCAGCATGTTATATAAAGATTTCAAATAAACAAATATATAACATTCTATTTAGCACAAATAATCAGCTCTCCCCTTTTCCGCACAGGGGCACAAAGCGCACGTAATCGAGCTCGCTGCAAGCGATACGCTCATCATCGAATTTGCGCACAAGGCAGAGCCGCTGCGTCTCCGATGCGGCTCCGAGGGGCACGCAGAGGCGCCCCCCCGTTTTCAGCTGATCGACAAGCGCCGGGGGGATACGCCGCGCCGCCGCGCTCACGATGACGGCATCGTAGGTGGCTGCCGGCGAATAGCCTTCGTTTCCGTCAGATAAAATCAGATGCGCATTATCCACACCCAGTTCGCCGAGCAGTTTCGCCGCCCGCTCGTGCAGCGCAGCGATAATCTCAACTGAATAAACCTCTTCAACCGTCCGGGCGAGTACGGCGGTCAGGTAGCCGGAACCGGTACCGATCTCAAGCACACGATGCCAGGGCTCGGGCTCTATCAGCTGCAGCATGTAGGCGACGATGTAGGGCTGAGAGATGGTCTGTGCGAAACCTATCGGCAGGGGGTAATCCTCGTAGGCCTCGTTTTGCAGGGCTTCGGGAACAAAACGGTGACGCGGCACCGAACGCATCGCAGCAAGAACGCTTCCGTTGACGATGTTTCTCGATAAGATCTGCGTATCGACCATATACATGCGCCGGCTCTCATAATCAATCTGTTTCATCTTACCCGATCTCTCATTCCACAGCTTCAGACTAATATAGCCGGAAAAATGAAAAAATCAAAGGTCTGACTTTATTTCCATCAAGGCTCTTTCGAGCTGGTTCAGACTGCTCGAATGGATCCGTTTCAGACATATTCCCCTTCTGCGGCAGGTCTCGCAGCAGACACGGGCCATCTTGTGACTGACCGTATTGGTAAAAAGAATCACCGCCCCTACATTTTCAATCTTCTTGTCAAGGTCGGGCACTTTCTGATTGAACAGCTTGCATTTCATTCCGTGTTTTTCGGCGAGCGAGAGATATCTGCTCTCGATCCCCTTTATTCCTCCGGCGATGGCTACACACATGAGAGAACCTCCATAACGGGATATATGTTAGATTGTTCTAACTATGAATTTCTGTCAAGGGTAAATTTCTGTACATCGTATCCCCCCGCATGCCGAGGCAAAGAAGCCAGACCCGCCCCGGTGCCGTGCACCTTCAGACTGCGGCTCAAGCAGGTGCCTGACCTGAGTGCATTGGGCTCTTCCCGAAGCTCCGCAGAGAGAAAAAAGATTGACGGGGACAGCACGCGAAAGCCTTAGTTAGAAGCAAGACGGCTCGGGTTTGCCCGGACTGAAACGAAAAACCGGAAAATAACATCCCATGGGAAAAAGAAGAAAATCTCGCGAAATCGCCCTTCAGGCGCTTTACATGTTCGAGACAAATCACCCCGATATTTCAACAATTCTTGATTTCTCATGGCTCGAAGAGGAAGCCACCGAAGAAACCCTCGATTTTAGCGAAAAATTAGTGCGCGGAACTATTCAAAATATTACTGAAATTGACGACATTATTATAAGGTACGCAAAAAATTGGAAATTCGAGCGGATCGAAACAATTGACAAGACAGTACTGCGAATGTCGATCTATTCACTGCTTTTTCAGAAGGACATTCCGGCGCCGGTAACCATCAACGAGGGCATCGAACTCGCAAAGCTCTACGGCGGCGAGAATTCGGGAACCTTTGTAAACGGAATACTCGATACCGTGCGCAAAAACGAACTGTAAGCGTCCATTGCCCCGATCACTGCCGATAACGGAAGTGCCATGCAGCCATTTATCAAAAAAAATCGTTTCGTCATAGAACCCGCACCCGACACAATAGACGAACGAGCCGATGAAGCAACACGGCGACGCGGGCAGCGGACCCCGCTTTCACGAACACGCATTATACAGATATCA
>JAEWVL010000359.1 GCA_023396665.1 Spirochaetota bacterium | reverse complement strand
GGGTACAGATCGTCAAATTTATCGACCGCACTTTCAATATCGACAGCGAAAGATCGCTCGACATCTGGCGGCACATTCTTGCTCACAACCGCGATACCACCTTTCACTTTGAAATACACCCGGCAATCATGAGTGACGCCGAAATCGAATTCTGCAAAACCGTTCCAAAGGGAATGTTCCGTTTCGAAGCAGGTGTGCAGACCACGAACACCTGCGCGCTTGCGGCGGTAAATCGCGACACCGAAACGGAGCGTACGCTCGATGTTATCGAGCGGCTGTCCCGACAGGACAATATTCACATTCATGCGGGTCTCATCGCGGGTCTGCCGCGAGAAACACGGGAGAGTTTTCTTGATTCGATCGACGCGACCGCGCGCGCCCGGACACATTATATTCAAATCGGAACACTAAAACTACTCAAAGGCAGCCCTCTGTACACGCGCGCGCTTGACGAGGGGATTCGCGCCTCAGAGTATCCCCCCTATCAGGTTCTTGCGACCCCGCAAATGTCACTTTCTGAAATTGTACTGTTTGCGGATCTCGAGCATCTCTTCGATATTCTCTACAACGACTGCCCCTGCCCGCTCTCTCTTGACTACATTCGCGAGCGCTGCGCTTCGCTCTCGAGGCTTTTCGTGCGGGTAATTGAATTATGCCGGAAAAACGGCATCTCGCTCGAATCGCGAAAAATTGAGAAAATTGCGCACCTATTGTATCTGACGGCTGAGCTGGCGCAGTGCAGGGATTCGTTTTTTCTGGACAGGCTTGCGCTTGAGTGGGCGCCATCGCTTTCGCCCTGGCCGCAGTGGCTTGACGGCTACGAACATCGCGCGAACGGGCTTCGCTCCGAGATCAAGCGGGCTCAGCGCGAACAGGGCCATCAGGCTGCACGTTGCCTGGTGTTTGTTCCCGCACACGAAACAAGCGCGGCACTGAAGGGTCTGCCACGCTGCAAGGCCTACTGTTTTACAAAACGTGATGCATCGCCATATATTCAGGAGAATATCTGGTTTTCCGGCTGATTGTTTTGTTTGGACCTTGTTTTCTCCTCCAACTCCCAAATAATTGTCCATTCGGGCATATTGTTGGCACCGTTATGTCTCATAAGCAGCTTGTAGTCCACGTAGTTATGCGGGACTTTTTCTTTTCCCTCAATTTCCCGTATTACCTCATCCAAAAAGCCATCAATCGCTTTTGATACAAGTGCAGAAACAGAAATACGGCAGAAAGCACGAAAAAACACGGAAAGATTAAAAACCTCGACATCAAGGACAAGGGTCAAAATAACATACCCCGCCCCCTTCGGCTGATATTCAACAGTTCTGGCAGAACGGCTCTCATCAAGAGAATCGGGACGGGAGGCAAAAAATTTCCGCAGACAAAGATTAATAATAATGGAATGATGCACCCTGTGGCGCTCGCAAGCATCGATAAGTTTATCAAGATTGGAAAACAGAAGATTGATTGAAGTTCTCATGGCATTCTCCTTCTGTATATGACGTTTCAGAAAAGAGAAATGCAAAAAAAAATATTAATGAACGGAACGGATTTTCACTTTGGCACCGGCCAGGAGCACTGCGCCGAAAGCGGGAGAACAAAGTGCATCGACAATTTCCACACTGCATAGTCGTTCCTGTATTTTCATTCGCAAAGCCTGAGATAATGCATTGTCGTTTTCGATCAGTCCGCCGCGAAAAACAAGGGGGATACCGCCAGTATAACCTGCAGACTGCATACGCGTTGCAATGGTGCCCGCGTATAAACACAGCGAATCCGCCGCATGATTAATTATAGTTCTGCAAACAGCATCTCCGGACTCCGCTCCGTGAATGACAGTCGGTGCAACGAGAGCAAAGTCAAAAGCTTTCCGGTAAACAGCGTCAATAATCGTCCCCTGATCTTTCAGGCCGAAATTGTCGCAAAGCTCCCGCACCAGTATCGTATCCGGCCCAAGGCCATCTATGTATGCGGCAACTGAACGTACAGCTTCCTTCCCGATTGCATATCCGCTGCCCGCATCATTAAGAAAGCGTCCCCAGCCCCCGGCACGATGAAAGTTACCGTCATAATCCCTGCCGAAAGCGATTGATCCAGTACCCGCGACAAGAATGATGCCCGGCTCACCGCGAAAAGCGCCCTCGAGTGCGATACGCGCATCGCTTTCAACGCAAATGCATCGCGGGGAGTAACCGAAGCCGGTTGCTTTTTTTTTCAGGGCAGCCATCATGCGGCGTTTGTCGGCATCGCGCCCCACCCCGGCAAGGCCGCAGCATATTGCCGAAATCTGATTAGCATCGGCACGCACACGCCTGCGACATTTTTCAACAAGATCAAGAATTACATGAGCACTTAGATCACATCCGCATATCTGCATATTCGAGGGTCCTGCACAAAAATCAGCAAGCACCTCATATGAACCGTCTGTAATGAGGGCACGTGTCTTCGTTCCGCCGCCATCGATGCCGATCAGATAATTATAATTTTTCATAGTGTCGTTTTCCGAAATCAGGATCGATTTTGACCTGCAGTACCACAAAAAGCGCCGGCAGCAGAGTGAAAAGTACAAACAGGAAAAAATGCTGATAGCCCAATACAGTCTGAAGTTTTCCGCTGATCATACCCGGCAGCATCATGCTCATCGCCATGATGCCGGTGCAGATCGCATAGTGTGCCGTCTTATGTTCACCCTCGGCTGCTTTTATCATAAACATCGTGTACGCCGCATTTGAAAAGCCATAGATAAACTGTTCAAGCCCGACAACAGCCGATATTAATGCAATCTTTTCAGGCTGAAAAAAAGCCAGCAGCGCATAGACCGCTTCAGGAACGTGATTGAGCAGTACCATTGGCAATAGCCAGAAACGCAAGCCCATTCGCGACACGGCTATCCCCCCGCAGATGCCGCCCAGAAGCAGGCCGCCGATACCGAAGGTGCCGAAAGCGATGCCCAGCTGCGATGTCGTAAGCCCAAGACCGCCTGTTTCACGCGAATCAAGAAGAAAGGGGGATATCATTTTTACCAGCTGTGAATCATTCAGACGGTAAATGACGATGAATGCAACAATGATCAGAATTTCCTTCTTTCTGAAAAACTGTGCGAACGTCATCATGAATTCAGCCACCAGACCGCGCTGCGATGCCGCCGTCTGTACGGTGTCAGCCTCGGTTTTGGGCAATGCGAAACGATGATAAAACCCAAGCAGCAGCATAAGCACCGCCAAGAGTGAAAACGAAAAGGCCCAGGCGAGCGGGACAC
>JAEWVL010000021.1 GCA_023396665.1 Spirochaetota bacterium | reverse complement strand
GTTCGTTACGAGCCGACGAAGAGAAACTGACCGTTACTGCAATTCTTGAGTATGATCGCAACAGTCTTGAGATCAGATCAAGCCGTTTTACCAAGAGTCTTTTGAAAGTTAGAAAACGGCTTACCTATAACCGCGCAGATGAACTGATTGAAACCCCCGAGCAGCATGATAATGAAATCAGTAAATTGCTCAAAGAGTTGTACCGCTTCACATCAGCGTTAAAAAAACTACGTATGAAAAAGGGACGACTCGATCTCGATCTTTCAGATTTCGAACTGAACTACACTGACGGTGCCTTTAGCGGCATTTCGATCGCGAAACGTCTTCGCAGCCACGAGATAGTCGAAGAATGTATGTTAGCCGCCAATCAGGCGGTCGCCTATTATTTTAAAAAAAGCAAAGTAGCGGGAGTCTATCGTGTTCACGAACCCATTTCTCCCGAAAACATGCAGAAATTGAAACATTTTCTCGCTCTGTTCAATATCAGCGTCAAAAGCGGGGGAAATATCGGTATCTCCCTTCAGGGGGTAATCGAAAAAACAAAGAACTCTGATTATTCCTATGTTGTAAACATGATTATTCTCAAATCGATGATGCAGGCGTTTTATGGAACCGAAGCTCTCGGTCACTTCGGACTCGGTTTCAAAGATTACACACACTTCACTTCACCGATTCGGAGATATCCCGATCTTCTCGTGCACCGGATTCTGAAGGCGCTGATTGACAGCGCTCCCGGACCCTACACCGTCAGTCAACTAGACGCGATGGCAAAACAGTCAAGCGATCTTGAGCGGGTAGCGCAGAAAGCCGAACGAGAATTATACAAAATTAAATCATGCCGTATCATGGAACAGCGACTGGGAGAACAATTCAGCGGCATCATCTCCGGTGTTACAAAATACGGCATCTATGTCTTGCTTGATGAAGTTCCGGTTGAAGGCATGATTCCCTTTAAACTGCTTTCTGACGATTACTATATCGTCGATGAAGCCACCTTCAGTGCGATCGGCAGAACAAAAAGAAAGGTTTATGCCCTCGGTGATGCGATCGAGGTCACACTTCTTAAAGCGGATCACTTTGTTCAGCAGATTGACTTTTTGCCGGCGGATATGCCCTCAAAAAACTCTTCTGCTTCCAGAAAATACAGAAAGAACAAAAAGAAATAACAGAGGTCAGCATGAAATTCTCTACAAAAGAAATCATCGATATGGCGGTTAAAATTGAGGATACCGGCTATGTGTTTTACACTGAATGCGCGAAAAAATTCGGAAAAGACCTGGACGGTTCCAAGGAAAATTTTCTCTTTCTCGCCGATGAGGAGCTGAAACACAAAAACTATTTTCTTGAACTGCTGAACGGGATAGAGTCGCAACAGGGAGTTTTCGACGATGACTATTATTCCTATCTTCAGGCCTTGACTCAGGTGCAGGTTTTTCGTGATGCTTCTGATATTCCGGGGGTACTGAAACAAATAATCAGCGTATCTGACGTACTCAAAATAGGACTGCAAACTGAAAAAGATTCCATCATCTGGTACAAAGAGCTCGGTCAGTTATATGACGAAAAAGACCATGAATCAATGAGCATTCTTAACAAGCTCATTGATGAAGAAAAAAGGCACATCGTCATGATTTACAATATGATGCGGGACCTATCACCGATCCAGTAATCTCCCGTCATATCAACGTGCCTGAAGTGTTGTTTCTCTGTCTGCACCGTTGCGAAAAATAAAATGCAAGAACACTCAATTTCTCACAATTGCGTCATCAGATACATGAGCCTGCTTGCCTTTTCTCTCGGCATTTGCGATATAAGATATGAAGTGATACTTTGTCTGCCTGCATCAATGGCATTCGCATCCATTTGCCGCAATACGTCGATGATCAGGGGGTCTTCCCAGTTTACCATTATCGCTACAGAATCTTCCGGCGGCATGTTCCCGATTTTCATGGCGAGATCCTCAACATTTTTGCGATACCCTGAATATTGGTTTTTTTCCTCATCAAATTTCTTTTTCTCAATCTCAAGACCTTTCTTCATTTCTTCGATCTTTTCACGCTCTTTTTCGAGTTCTTTTTCCATCTGTATAAGCGCAGCCTCACGACGATCAATTGTAGCAATCCGCTCCTCGAGTTTTTCCTGATCCTTTCCGAATTCCTCCCTGAGAATCAGTGAAGGTTCATCGTCATCCGCATACAGAACACTTTCCTCTGTTTTATGGGTTAATTTGCGAAATGTCGAATTCATATCGATCAGACCTATGTAATCGAACCAGAATATTCCCGTACTCACGAGAAATATGATCATCAAAATCAGATAGATGGCCTTGGATTTTTCAGAAACTTTCATTGCATTGTCTCCTGATTATTCGGCAGAATCATCATTGTTCGTCTGTAATACGTCTCGTGCGTTTTTGCTGAAGCTTTCGACAGCCTCGCCGACGCTGCGTTTATCCTGCATTATCAGATCAATTACCGACCTGGTATTGTAAGATGCTGATCCCTGCACACCTGTGGCAGAGGCCAAGGTCGCGGCCCTGTTGACTGAGCTTCGCAGATCAGCAAGTGAAGGAACCCGTTCTGTATTTCCGTTTTCCGCAAGTTTATCCGCATGCACCTTCGGCAGTGAAGAATCATCGATTTTTGAAATCTGAGCATTTTGCTCCTGCTCCTGAAGCATTTGAGAAAAATTTAACGCCCCCTGCCCTTCACTGTTCTGCACTCTCACACTTTCAGTCTTGTAAAGTCCGAAACGTTTTTGCAATTCTGTAATGCGATTCATCACCGCTAACATTCCCTCTGTCATAAAAAACCTCTCTTAATACAGTGTTTTGCCGATAGCAATATCTTCCGTATCAACCATTATATTCGCGCTCCAAATACGAGTCAGCACGGGCATTTCCTTCGAATATTTTCATATTTATTTCGTCATTTTCGTATTCTTCCTGTTTCATGATCTTGTACTTCCACTGTTCGTGTTTGCGTTCTTTCAGCTTTTCAATTGATTTTCGTTCCTTTGCCGCAATATCCAGACGGGAACGGATTTCATTTATCTTCGGCTGCATGGCATTAACCTGATCCTGCAAGCCCTTGATAATCGATACGGCATTTTGCTCATAGGTATGGTATACCATCAGGTTCGAAAACGACATCTGTTGCGCTTTCATCCGTTCATGATTAGTTTTTTTCAAATTCAAAAGATTATCACGATGAGCATTTTGCTTCTCTATCAATGCGTTTTCCTTGGCGATTTCAAGGGCTAATTCATTTTGAATTGCACGCTCTTTCGCTTTCCTCGCATCGAGCAGTTTCTCAAGCCTGAACCTGAATCGCTTCATCGTCTATCTCTTCTTG
>JAEWVL010000293.1 GCA_023396665.1 Spirochaetota bacterium | reverse complement strand
TGGATGATACCGACATAGCTTTTAAGTTTCAGGCAATTGGGGCCAAGATTAATTATTCCGATTGATTCATCAGTACGGGCAAATGATTCAAGTTCTTCATAGGCTCTTTTGTTTCCAATATCGCTTTGAGTTATTGAATCAAATTCAACACATGAGAAATAATTGGAATTGCTCATCTATTGTTCCTTTATGTTGGAATCATAGATATGTTGATAATTTGCTATGCATTCAAAAGAGGAATTATTGATACTATATATTTCATCTTCTCCATTTACAATATCAGAAAAGTCACTGCTAAATAGTTGATCCTCTTTCTTTGATACTTTAATAAATGGATTAGCTTTGAAATCATCATTAAGAACAGCTTTTATCTTATTCCAGTCATCATAAAAGTATTCTTGGAGAAGCGGAAGAATTTTGCTCTTGAACACTTCGGCCAAATCATTTAAGTTATTATTGCTCATAAAGTATGCATGGCCAATTGTGTGATCTCGATCATAGAGGTATTCGATACGCCGGTTCATTACCTCAAGCATTCTTTGAAGATTAATACCCTCAATATTTTCTTTTAACAGAGTGTGATTCGGCATAATCTCTTTAAATGAGAAACGGCGGCGCAAGGCGGTATCCATAAGGGCGATCGAACGATCGGCGGTGTTCATCGTGCCGATGATGTAAAGATTCTTGGGCACTACGAAAGGAAGTTTCGAATACGGCAAAGTGACTGTTAGTTCATTCTCAGCACCAAGGCGTTTATCTTCTTCTATTAGAGTAATCAGCTCGCCAAAGATTTTAGAGATATTACCGCGGTTGATTTCGTCGATGATGAGGACGTAATTTTTTTCTTCAACGGATTCCAGTGTACTTGTTTGAATGGGATGTTTTTTTTCATAATCTTTTAGTTTCTCATACATCAGATAATAATATGTGGCATGCTGAACAGCAAGAGGACTGACTCCGTTTAATGATTTCACATCCTTACGGCTTTTAATGTCATTTTCATAAAAAACTTCAAGATCAGAGAACTTCATTCTGATGCCATTTGCGTGTCTTACCCAGTTATCACCGGTATACCGAAATGCATCACTTTCAACGTTCATTATATAAACTGCTTCATTTAGCCTTAATTGGTCAGTATTTGTTTTGATCATATCTTCATCAATAAATGAGGCAAACTCCGCGATGAGCTGTCTTACAGTCCTTTCTTGTGCTAATTTTGCAGTACTTTTCCTTGAATCAATATAGTTATTCTTCGCTTTATCAGCAATATTGAAAAAAGACCCTATAAATCGAATATATGAAACTTCTTCATTTTCTAAATCTGGTTTTATACCTTCGACAAACTCTTCATATGAATATGACTGGTGAAAGGTTATAAATTCTACCTGTTTCATTTCACGGTACTTTTGGAACACAGCCTGCAAAACAGCACGCTCATGTGATGAAACTTTTGTCTTTTGAGTCAGTTCAAGAACTTCAACCTTTGTGACTATAGTCGTATTTTCATCGATTACTATATCAAAAGAGTCTGGCTCAGAATGATGTGAAAGTATTGTCCGTAAGGTTTCATTTACAAGATTATAAGTTTTACCAGTTCCCGGAGGGCCGTAGAGGATGGTGTTGAGAGGATGATTTTTGTTCATTACCTTATCCTTTATATATGTATCTGTATCAATACCCATAAGTCTTTTCAGCCGAAAAACGAGATCGGTATAGGGAGTTATATTCGTTAGCGTTTTAATGACATGAGGATCACCTGTTTTGACCCATTGACCCCTCTTGATCCATATCATTTTGCGTTGGTGAGGATAATCTTTTTCTTGTTCATTATAGATATAGTCAGAATCCACAATACCACAACCGAGCACATTATGCGTACCGCTTTTTACGATTACGAAATCGCCAATTCTCATGGTAGACAGAATATCTTCAAAGGCCTTTGTATCATTCTTCTTTGAGGATGTAGTGTTGTGTTCTTTTTGAAGTTTTTCTGTTATTTGCAGCTTATCAGCATAGTTCCTGAGATCACCCATATTTTCAGACTCTATACCAATCACTCCCTGAGAATAAAATTCATCCCACTTACTTGCATTTTCACCGGGAGAGAAAAGCCAATAAGATCGGCCCTCACCAAGTATTTTAAATGCGTTATATTCCTGCTCTGTTGCAGTGAAATTAGTGCCTTGATTACCCGCTTTCAAATTTTTAAGCTCTTCAATGCCTGCTATTTGCTTTTTTGTTATCGGAGTGTTGACGTAATTATGTGTTATACGAATTTCTGAATGAAGCTTTTTCTCATCTTTTTTATCAGTCTTTATCCATAGATGGTCATCAGGAAAAGGATCGTTATAATATTTTGGTTCACCAACAATATCGGCAAGGGCATAGCAGGCAGCATTTTTACCGGACATCCAGATAATTGCCTTATCACCGGATTTTATTTTTTTATCATGTGCACTAACCGACCATGCAGTAAGTAGATTTTCTTTTAGTGCTGTTTCTACATCATAATACTCAGGACTACCCTGGAAGAGCCAGAAACTAATTTCATCTTCACTGCTGTTTTCTTCATCATCGGTTGTATCACGGTTCACCCATGCATCATATGATATATCATACAATGTTTTGCCAGGATATTTGTGACGAATCTGTTCAATATATTCATTATACTTGGCGAGGGTTATCGGAAATGAGGGTTTAATCCCTGTCAGGTTGCAGATCTGTTTATCGAGACCAATGTATTTGTCCGGTCTGATCCAGAACATCCCGATGGCAATTTTTGATTTTACATTTCTTATTTGCTGTACATGCTGAAACAATTCGTCAGTCACCGTATCTGAGAGAACCGACTCGAAGAACTCCCACAACTTGTCGATATCCGTATCTTGTCTGAGATGTTTATAGGCGCAAAACCATGAGTTTCGATTGTTCACGACAGGTATGCCAGAAAAATCAGTTGGCACTTCGGATTTCAGGCTCCACATCTTTTTCAGATAGGCGAGTATCTGCTTTCTGTTCTCGTCCGTTGTGCCACGGTTAAAATTCGAAAAAAAAGTAAAAGGATCAATTTGCTCCAAAGTGAATATATTACCTGCCGCATCCTTGTCGTTAAAGGGCAGTATAACCAGTTCATCTTTACTCATATTGACCAGAATCTCAACCAAATCAGACGAGTGTGTCTTATACTCTGTCATTTTGTGAGCAATTTCAGAATAGATTTTGATCCATGAAAATTCCGGCATTGTTTTCACCATCAATTATATCAAACCCCCGCCAGCACCGCATCAAACAGCGCCGTCTGTTTTGCCGTTGCCAAATCTATCTGCTTTACAAGATTGTCGCAGAGCGCCATAAGTTCGTCAATCTTGGCGACAATACGTTTTTGTTCCGCGAGTGGCGGGAGGGGGATTGTACCCTGAAATAAATCCCCATCGCTGATTGCCGGGTAAGCAACCCCTTTTTGTTTACTCTCAACAAAAGCGATAAAAATCTGTGAATTCAAATAACGATAAAGGAATTTCCCATTCAAGCCGTCCAGTGGGTGCATTATCGCAAATGCAGTGCTTGCAATAGGTTCTTCATTGTAAGTTCTCTCTACAATTGCAATATTTAATAGGTAAGGACGGACAGTAGAATATATTACAGTACCTTGTTTTACTATTTTCCTTGCCCTGGATGGGGCATCTTCAGGTGCAAGAACTTGAGGATTATCTATAATAATTCCCTTCGAGTTATCAATTGAGCCCACATCAATATATATAAAATCCTTATCAGGTGTTTTTTGCCCCCATTCATGCGTAACCTCACGGATGTTGACCCACACCCACCCCTCCGGCACCTGATAAGGCACTCCTGCCTTGCCGGCAGGCAGGTCTTCCGGCTTGATCGGCGGCAGTTCTTTCTGCTTCTTGACCCGCCTGCCGGACGGGCAGGTCTTCCCCTCTTTAATCAGCCGCTCCTTCTCCGCCTGAATCTCTTTGAGCAGTTCACTGGCCGGTAACCATGCTGATGGGTTATCAACCACTTCTTGTTTAAACCATTCTCGACCTGAGCCACTCTTTAGATATTTTTCACGAGCAATTGCAGATTCCAAGGAAGCGCATTCTTCCCAATAATAAACTTGTTTTGGTTTATGCTGTCTTGTCCAGTCTGCACCATGTCCGTTTTGATGTTCTTTCCATCTGCGCGGTAAGTCTTCTGTAAATCCTTTATAAAAACTGCCGTCTTCACATTCAATTACATACACAAAATATTTACCGTGCTCTGGTTTTGGTAATGTGCTTGGGGTCTTGCCTGCCTGCCGGCAGGCAGGCTTAACCAATTTACCCTGCATTGCAAGAGTTAAGATTGCTTTCTTCAGTTCGGCAACGTTTTCTTTAACGCTGTAGAGCGGGTCAAAATTATTGAAAATGAATTGTAAGGGATTATCCGCAGATTTCGCAGATTCGCGCAGATTATAGGAAGAGTTTAGTAACTGATTTATAGCCGCACGGTGTACAGCCAGAATTTTTTCTTTGCGGGCACTGCGCTGTGCTTCCAGTTTGTCGCAGAGTTTCATGAGTTCGTCGATCTTGGCGACAATGCGTTTTTGCTCGGCGAGAGGAGGAAGGGGGAATGGTAAAAAAATAACATCTTCCATCTTAAGATTTGGTTGTAATCCAATGTTACCAAATCTCTTTTTATAGCCAGATAAAACAATTTCAGAGCATAAGTATCGATAAAGAAATTCACTAGATCTTAAATAGGTTTTTATTGCTGCAACTCGTTGATTAAGTAAAGAGTGATGATAACTTGATGGGCATACACAAATTTTCAATCCATCTTTGATAAAAGGGCGAGTAAGTGCAATGATTAGATCTCCTTCTTCTACGATAAATTTTTTATAACTTTCTAGAAATTCAAAAGGTAATCTTTCATCCGTTTCAATAAAATTACGAACACCAACATTGGTAATTTTAATGCACTTTGCACCTTCGTTTACAGTAAATTCTTGACTATCAAAACTATTGCCAGCAATGACATTTGAAATCTCCCCCAACCTCGTCCACACCCACCCCTCCGGCACTTCATACGGCACTCCTGCCTTGCCGGCAGGCAGGTCTTCCGGCTTATTCGGCGGCAGTTCTTTCTGCTTCTTGACCCGCCTGCCGGACGGGCAGGTCTTCCCTTCTTTAACCAGCCGTTCCTTCTCCGCCTGTATCTCTTTGAGCAGTTCACTCGCCGGTTGGTCCTTGGGGTCCTGTTTCACAAGCTTCCCCTGCATGGCAAGAGTGAGAATCAGTTCACGCAGTTTTTTTATTCCGTCGGGGCTTTCAAGCGCGGTGTCGAAATGTTTTTGAAGAAGAAGTTTGCTTGATATATTCATTTCTGTAAAGCCTTCCAGATAGGTCGATTCTGCCAGTCTGCGGGAAATTCCATCTCGGTAAGCAGTGAAAAATCCAGTGTTGTAATAAGATCATATAAACGCTTCGGCAAAGACGATTGCGGTTCGATTTTCTGAACCAGATAAATCAGCATCACAAGTGAGTTATATATTCGACGCTCTTTCGGATTACCGCCTGCCAGAGATGTCCGTTCCAAATTAACGATAAGATTTGCCGGTTTTTTTCGCGGCAGTTCCATAGTTACCGTAAAACGACGGTTCCATATGCGGCTGTGATGAGCTGCGGTATTTCTCAAAACAGTAAAATGCTGAAGTATAGAACAAAAAACCAATTCATCAAGATCATACGTATTTGCAATACTTTGCCGGAAAGCCGGTGATGTATGCTGACCGATCAGTGTCGACACATTGCCGAATGACAATACTTCAGAAATAACCCAGACAGGAGGCCACTGCATCTTGAGAACTTTCTGATGATGCTTGATAAAAACTTCCTTGCTCCGGTTCATTTCACTGTCAATCTTTGTCAGGGTCTTTGCGTGAATCAAAGGGTCGGCATATAAATTATTCTCAAGATAAGCAAGAGGATTATATTGATGGGCAAGTTCATAAGCCCAGCGGGAACGTACAGAAATTTCAAAGTGCTTGCAGGCTTCCATAACCAGTTGACGCAAATTACGGTCAAACTCGTACAGAGCCCATATCTGATTGAATTCTGTGCCGGGCTTGAACAAATCAGGATTACCGGAGACGGTAAATGGAAACCTGTATGCCGATAAACGGTAGTAATTATGGTGTTCCAGAACATGAAGCGCAAAAGCCTCATCCGGAACATTCAAGCCTCTTGATTTGAGAAGACCAAGCTGTTGGTGGTAAGTCAATGCCGGCTTGCTCATTTTCAGGCAGCCTTACATCGACGGGTTATAAAAAAAGTAACCTCCCTGGTGCGCCGCCGAAGCAAGCGTGGGAGGTATTGTTGATAGAATAATCTGCAGAAATCACCCCAAAAGCAAGCATTTTTCCAAAAAAAATCGGCAAACATCACTTATCCTCCAAAGCCTGCATCAGCTCCTTTTTCAATGCATCGCGGGTAGCGTTCATTTCTTTGACAATTGTTTCGTATTCCTGCATCAGTTCTTCGGGATCGCCGTGATTGACTTCGACCTGATGGGGATTTTTGAAATCAAGATTATAGTTGCGCGCTTCAATTTCCTTGACCGAAACCTTCCATGCGTATTCGGTCGTCTTGCGTTTGTTCCACCATTTCTTTTCAAGATCAAACTCGCCGATAGTTAAAGGCTTTGAGCGCGAATATGATTTGTATCCTTCGGGATACGGATGTTCAAAAAACCAGACATCCTTAGTCTTGTCGCCTTTTGTAAAAAACAGAATATTGGTATTGATGCCGGTATAGGGACTGAATACACCCTTCGGCAAACGAACGATTGTATGCAAATTAAACTCTTCGAGCAGTTCTCTTTTGATAGTGGTTTTGACACCTTCACCGAACAGAAATCCGTCGGGCAGAACCACCGCAGCACGTCCCGTGTCGTGTTTTAAAAGGTGCATGATGAGGGCCATAAACAGATCGGCGGTCTCGCGGGTCTGGTATTTTTTCGGAAAATTATTCTCAATGCCGTCCTCTTCCATGCCGCCGAAGGGGGGATTCGTAATCACGATATCCACCCTGTCTTTGGGACTGTAATCTTTTAAGGGGCGGCTCAGGGTGTTATCATGTCTGATATTTGTCGGAACATCGATGCCGTGAAGCATCATATTGGTGAGCGCCAGCATGTGAGGAAGAGGCTTTTTCTCCACACCGTGAATAGTATCCTGTAGCGTAGCCTTGTCTGTGGCGGTCTTAACCTGCGCATCCAGATTTCCAATGGCACAGGTCAAAAAACCGCCGGTGCCGCAGGCCGGGTCGAGTATTTTCTCGCCCAGCTGAGGATTTATTATATCCACCATAAACTGAGTGACCGCACGAGGGGTGTAATACTCCCCGGCGTTTCCGGCAGACTGCAGGTCAGTTAATATCTTCTCATAAATATCGTTAAACAGATGTCGGTCGCTTGAAGAGTTAAAGTCCACATCCTGCTGAATGGTGTTTATTACCTGACGAAGAAGCGTGCCTGATTTCATATAGTTGTAAGCATCTTCAAACACGCTGCCGACCACCTTGCCCTGCTCATTGACACCGGCGGTCGTGGCGAGCCTCTTCAAGGCCGGAAAAAGATCGTTGTTTACAAAGTCGATCAGTTCTTCACCGGTGATTCCTTCTGGATCGGCAGCCCAGTTTTTCCATTGAAAGCGGGTTTGCAAAGGAGACTTGTAGGACTTCTTCGTCAGTTGCCATTCCTGCTCTTTGTCGTCGAATATTTTCAAAAACAGAAGCCATACGATCTGACTGATTCTCTGGGCATCGCCGTCAACGCCCACGTCTTTTCGCATGATATCCTGAATCGTTTTAATCAAAGTGCCTATCGACATCTCATAACTCCCGTTTGTTTACGCACTGTAAAGCTGTTCTTCCAGCTCATTGATGGCTTTTTGATACTTCTCCAGCCCGCCAAAATTTTTAATTATTTCCATAGGGGTTCCAAAGGAGTTAAAAGGATTCACTGCCAGTATCTGGGTTTCCTCTATATGAACAATACCCTCATCGGCATATTTATCCAACAGAGCCTGCAGAACAATATTTGCCTGCTCACCGTATTTTGCAAAGTAGTTTCTCTTCTTTACATTCTCTGCACGTTCCTTTCGGGTGAGGGGCGGTTTATCCCAGGCCAAATGGCAAATCACATCGAAGGGGTCCAGGTC
>JAEWVL010000272.1 GCA_023396665.1 Spirochaetota bacterium | reverse complement strand
CCGCTGTCCCGGCCGCCTTTCGCCCAGCAGTCTCCGGGATGCGGCCATACATCGTTTTGCATTCGGGCTCCGTCGCGATGGTTTGTCACGAGATCAACGATAACTTTTATTTTTTTCGCATGCAGTGCGCTGATCAGGGTCGCCAGTTCGTTTTTACTTCCGTATCGTGAATTCAGGTCAAAATCATGCCAGTAGTATCCCTCACCGCCGCCGTAACGGCCGTTATTCGACCAGGCCGAATCGTCACGCCATGCGGGGGGAAGGTACACAACGCTAAACCCTGCCGAGGCTATCTGCGGAACCAGATCGCTCAATACGGAATACCAGCTCTTTCCCAAACCATCGACGGTACCCGTACCCTGCGTCTTTACGAGATTCCAGTGAAAAGCCTGCAAAATAATATCCTTCCCGTTACCGCGAACCATAAGTATGCCTCCTGCTGATATTGTATTGTACGAGCGATCTTCATCACGATTCAATCATGGCGCCAGAATCAAAAGTGATTCAGAAACACAACATTTACAAGCTGAATAATCATCAAAATTGAGAATCTTTTCAATTGCAAATTGGCGAATTTCACCTTTTAATTGACAGCGCAGCCCTTTCGCCCCATTCTCCGTCAAAAGCTTATGATTTACAAACAACCCGGCTCTATCGGGCTGAAACCATTGTTTACAAATTTGAGCGATGGCTGCTATACCGACACCCCTGCCGAATACAGGACTGTTTATGACAAAATCAAATATTCGAAACTTCGCGCTTGTATTGCTGCTGGGAAGCATGAGCGCCTGTTCTTTCATTGTTCGAAATAACATCTATGCCGTAGCGTCTGAAAAAACCATCAGCCTGGACCGCTTTCCCGGTTCGCAAATTGTCCGGATCGATTACAACTATCGCGAAGTACAAGGGCTTTTTTACGAGGGTGGCGACAGGCTGGTCGTCATTTTTCACGCAGCCCCTACGACACTTAACGGCGAAATACCGACGGCGATACGTTTTGCAGAAAGGAAAAACAGCGTTCTGCTGATCGAGTACCCCGGTTACGGCGTCTCGAAAAAATACCGCCCCGAAGAAGCCGACATCTATGATGATGCCGAAGCGCTGCTGCTGCAGGTACAGCGCAAGGGCAATTACTACCCCGACCGCACAAGTGTCTACGGCATATCACTCGGTGCCGCTGTTGCGATCGAAATGGTAAGGCGCGAACATGCGACAAAACTGATATGCGTCGCCCCTTTCACATCGATGCACGATTTACTGCACAAGCGCGGCATACCGGCGCCGATTGAAGCGCTGATAAACAGCCAGTCTTTCAACAACCTGAGAAAGGCGCCCGATATAGAGTGCCCGGTGCTGATCGTCTCCGGCAAGGGTGACAGGACCGCACCGCACAGCATGGCACTTCGACTGAGCGAAGTCTTTCCGAACTGTGAACTGCTAGCGCTGGAAAGCGACAGACATTACGATATCTACAAAGATTTCAGCGATGCGACATGGAAAAGGGTGCTGGATTTCTGAGTTCTGTCATGGCATAGAATGCAAATCAGATGAGGAGGATTCTATGAGTGATATTGATAACCAAATCCCGGCTTCAAAAACGGGTAATGAAAGCAGTTAAGGGAAGCGCAAATAGTAAAATGATCAGACTGAGCAGTCAAAATAAGGCAGTGTGTAAAAGATGTAATTTTATTTATGAAAATAAATGCTTGCCATCTACGGAGTAATGCGGATACCTCCGCCGGACAAGGAGATACTCATGGTACAAGTACGCATCGAAAAAAAGGATTCATTCACCATCTGTGGTGTAAAGACATGGATTTCGGGAACGGATAATGAGTTGTTCGCGAAATTCTGGGAAGAACAGGATGCAAACGGTACTGTGCAACTAGTGCAGAAAATCGCCCGAAACGCGGCGGACTCTGTAACGAAAAGCGCCATCCTCGGACTATCCGATACCGAAAAGGATCCTGCCGTACGCTCGTTTTACTTTTATATTGCCGCGGAAATTGAAAAGAACAACACCCCGATTGTAGATACGTTTGAGGAACTGGACGTCAAATCCTGCACATGGGCCATATTTTCCAGTGAAGGGAGCGGAATAGACGCGTTAATGGAATGTGAAATGTACTGCTGGACACAATGGCTTCCCAATAACGAAACCCATGTACATGACAATGGTCCGGAACTGGAAGTCTATTTTGCAGAAAACAAAATTGAATACTGGATACCCGTAATCACGAAAGTGTAGAGATCTTCCCGCAAAGTCTCCGGAGACTCGTGAGTATTTCATATAACATCCTAAAGGGAACCTCGAATAATTACCACCCGCAATGATAAGACCACGTTTTTCATTGGAATTATTCGAGGTTCGAGTTGCGAAGATTAATTTTTAGATTCCCTATAATAAATACCAAAGAGAATTTCCATGAATAAAACGATCCTATCTCTTTTTGTGATGCTTCTTGTTCTTGTTTCTGAAAGAGCAACGGCCTGTTCGTGTTTTCAGGTTAACGGAAAAGACGGATACCTTGTGGGAAGAAATTACGACTGGGATTACGCCGACGGTTATCTTATTGTAAACAGGGCAGGCCGCAATAAAAAAGATTTGAAATACAGCTACGAGTTGTTCAATCGCGGTATTAAGTGGAAATCGAAATACGCGTCGCTGACATTCAACCAGTATGGACACAGTATAGCTTTTTCCGGCATAAACGAAGCGGGTTTGGTTGTGAGCGAATTATGGCTTGATGAAACCGTGTATCCCAAATGGGATCTGAGAAAGAGCATAAACGTCGATCAACTTGTACAATATCTGCTGGATAATTTTGACAGCGTTGATCAGATTTATCCCGTTATAAAAGATATCCGGATACGGCCGACAACGGGCAATTATACCAAAATACACTTTATGATCTCGGATAGAACAGGAAAAAGCGCTATCATTGAGTATCTTGAAGGAAAACTTCATTTTACGGATTCAGCGCAAACCAGAATACGAGCATTAACGAACAGCTATTACACGTACTCTGTTGATTATGTGGAAGGACGCCACAATCTGGGTAATTCTTCGTTATACAGGTTCAACGCCATATACAAAGATATCCTATTCATTCCTGAATATAATGTCAATGACTGCTTTGCCCTGCTAAACGATGTGGCGCAAGGCTCTTATACAAAATACAGTGTGGTTTTCGACCAGCAAAACATGAAGGCCTATATAAACGACAAAAAGCATCCGAATATGATACAAATCGACTGTGATAAACTTTTCGCGGACACACGGAAAGAGGATCTTCTGTTGTCTTTTTCACAAATACCTGAAATTGTTAAGAACGAGCATTTCGCGAGCTACACCTACGCCGCCAACCGTGATATGATAAAAGCGTCCTGGGAATCTCTTGGCTATAAAAATATCAGCAAGTTCTCTCTCTATTTTGTCGCCCGTTATCCGGGCTTGTTTCATGCGGACAAGGCAAGGGAATACAGCTCAAGAGAGAAGCACAGATCGGACTTTATCAAGAAACTGCTGCAATAAAAGAAATTACAAATGATCCCGCGAGAAATTTTAATAACCTGAACCAAGGAACATTTCGGCAAAGATTGACGAACCATCAATTATGAATGAATCATCCGGATATCTCACGCAGGCAATGTTATTGTTCCGGAAATCTTATATCCCTTACGCTGCCGTTTTCCAGAATTTCAAGATCAAATGGTTCACCAACTTCAACAACATGATTATCATAATCATAAAATCTGAACACATGTTGTCCCCATTCCTGTTTCTCTATTCCATGGATTATTTCATTTCCGTTGGCCTGTATCTTTTCAAAAGCTTTCAAAATATTGTCGGTTTCAAAATATACAAGAAAATTCTTTGTCCCCTGATTTTGGGCATGTTGTTTGCTTTCATGTTTAAAAATGGTGTTATGAATTGCCTGGGCATCATGAATTACAAAATGCCGTTCAAAAAAAATTATGGTGGGATGTTCCTCAAGAATATTCAAACCAAGTACTCCATGATAAAAATCCCTCGATTTTTGAATATCTTTTACAAAAACGATCGTGCTGTAATGATAAAACATGAGTTAATCTTCCTAAATTGTTTAGTTATGCATGACATATGATCATCGCGATTTCTAAGAGCTATACGCAAGGGGGCAAGCGTCAAATTTACCCCGTCTTCACGAATAGAAAGAGGTAATCAATTTCGTGCAACCCTAACTTGAAACCGATAGGGAATTATGAAAGAATCATCTTCTGCAAACATAATTCCATCCCTCGTGAAAGAAAAAAACAGCCAATTTTCCGGGCCTTATTGAAAATAATGCATTTCGACAATCTCCCTTCTCGATTGCTTCTTTAAAAGTTGTAATTACAGGCTCAGAAAAAAAGTCATAATAAATTCCGCGAGTTCTTTCTTCAACAATATCATTTATTGCATCACTGCGACTGCAGTAATTGAAATCCAGGTGATCAAATAATTTCGATGACTTTACAAAAATTCCGGAAGGCCGCCGAATTAGTAAATCTTCCCATCTATCCGCTCTGTTTTTTGATATAAAGCTCCTGACAAACTTGCTTAAATGAAAATTTATATCTAAAGACTCATTCATATCGTTTCTTACCGTTCATTTAGCAGTTTCCTGAAAAAGTCCATCGTGGACTTTTTCAGGGTCGTTTCGGCAAAATGAATTTGCCGAAACTCGCATTTTTCTCGGCTTTTTATTCGGAATAAGCCTCGAAAAATGGCGGTACATC
>JAEWVL010000244.1 GCA_023396665.1 Spirochaetota bacterium | reverse complement strand
GGTAATTTCATGCTTTTCATAGACATACCCTCTGTCATGATCACCTTCGGAGGATCCTTTTCGGCCTTGTTGGCAAGTCAACCGCTACCTTCATTTCTGAAATTACCGGCGGCTTTCAAAAATGCGCTTCTCGTTCCCAACAATAATCCGAATGATTTGATTTTAACGCTCGTATCATTTTCCGAGAAGGCACGTCGCGAGGGATTGCTTGCTCTCGAAGATGATCTTGATGAATTACCCGACGAATTTCTGAGAAAGGGGATTCAACTGGTCGTAGACGGTACTGATCCTGAAATGGTAAAACGCATTATGGAGACTGAAATTGAACAGATGATGGGACGTCACGAGTCTGTCAAAAAACTGTTCGACGATCTTGCGGGTTTCGGCCCCGCTTTTGGTATGATCGGAACCCTGATAGGGTTGGTACTGATGCTTGTCAATATCGAGGATAAATCGGCAATCGGCCCCGGTATGTCGGCGGCACTTATCACCACACTTTACGGAGCAATACTCGCCAACTGGTTGTGTATCCCAATAGCCACCAAACTTTCAATTCGTTCAGCCGATGAAGTGCTGATGAAGCTCATCATGATTGAGGGAACGCTCTCGATTCAGTCGGGAGACAACCCTCGTCTTGTCAAAGATAAACTCATTGCGTATCTTGAACCCAGCCAACGCGAGGCGATCTCAAGCGAGGTTGGAGATTAAAGATGAAAAAAGAAAAGAAATGTCCGCCGCCCGCGCCGATCTGGCTGACATCCTGGGGTGATCTGACCACACTCTTGCTGACTTTCTTCGTTCTGATGTTTACCACCGCAGAGATAGACGGGAAGGATTTCTTTCTGATACTTTCGAGTTTCAGGGGCTCTCTTGGAATGTTTGCGGGGGGACACACTCTATCCAAAGGTCGGCTTGAGGAAATGGGGATGAATATCAATTCGCTTCCCGCTTCGGAAAAGAATAAGAGTTTGGCGAAAAGCCTTAACAAGGCGATTATGATGTTTCGCCCGGAGATACAGTCGAAAATGGTTAGAGTTAGCGAAGATGAGCGCGGACTCATTATAACGCTGACGGGAGATGCGTATTTCGATCCGGGAAGCGCCGCAATCAAAGAAGAGGTGCTTCCGATTCTCGATAAGGTCGGAACAATTGTTAATTCGGTTCCGAATTTCGTACGCATCGAGGGACATACCGACGATACCATTATCACGGGGGCGGCTGGAACCGACTCGCGTTACGAGACGAACTGGGAGCTGTCATCGGCGAGAAGTGTCAATGTCGTTCGCTATTTGACGGAGCGGAGGGATGTTGAACCGAAAAAGATGTCTGCGGTCGGCTATGCACAGTTTCGTGCGATTGATAATAATGCAACTCCCGAAGGGCGCTCATTTAACAGAAGGGTGGATGTTGTCATCTTGCGCGAAAAAGGGGTAGAAGAATCGAAAAATTCAGGGATTCAGAAGCCTTTGCCAGACGAGGAGTGGCGTTAGGATAGCTCTTTTTAATTGACAAAAAAAAATACCATGTATATTATGTCACATAATTTCGTTTAAAGTGGAGCAGGCCAATGGCAGACGAAGATGATCTGAATGAAGAGACCGAGGAGGGGGAATCGCCCTCCGAAGAGAAGAGTCAGTCCGGTGCTTCGAAGATAATCAAAATTCTTCTGTATGTCGTCGGCGGAATCCTTCTTGTATTTTTAATAGTCGGTATTTCTTATCTTGTTTCCCGTTATGTTCAGGAGCGTTCATATCAGAAAGAACAGGATATTGTTGTGGCTCCGCCGCCACCGCCATTGTCTCATTTTTCATTGCCTGATTTTGCGATAACGACAAATGACGCTGAGCCTCATTTTGCCAAGATTTCCATTTCCCTCGCTTATGAGGATAGCGTTGAGCTGAATACCGAGCTGGTGAAAAGAACCGTTCAGATGCAGCATTTGATTAACATTGTTTTACGTGGAAAACGCTACGAGGATCTTGATTCTGTCGAGGATACAATCGGACTTGCAGAAGAGATCAAGGCGCATCTGAATGTAATATTGATTTCCGGAAAGATCAAAGAGGTTTATTTCCGTGAATTTGTTGTAAACTGATTTCTTTGTTTCGCTTATCAACTGCGAAAGACGATTTATGAGCTATAATTAAAATTCGGGCAAGGCCTTCAACAGGGGATTGTGATGGGTGACGGTGCATTATCTCAGGACGAGATAGATCAGCTCTTAAAAGGTACAGACGATGTTCTTCCGTCGTTCGGGTCAGAGCCGACTCCGGCACCGGCGTCTTTTTCCGCGCCGCAATCGAGTTTCTCTCCTGTTCATCGCGAGCAACTGTCCGATTTGCTGAACGCAATTGTGTCCGGTATCGGTCCATCTCTGTCCGGGTATCTTCAGAAGGATCTCATGATCGGAAACGCTTCTGTTGAAGTCAAGGATTCTTCAGCTGTTCAAAATGAACTTTCCGGTTCTGCGGTTCAGGTACAGATGGGTTTTAACGGTTCAGTTAACGGTCAGAATCTTGTTATCATGGGGCTCAATGATGCGGGCGCAATCGCTTCCCTGATGTTCGGTGAAGACGGAACACCTCCGGCAGATCTTACTGAGGCGCATCAGAGTACCTTGCAGGAGTTTTTCTCGTCAATGTTGTCGGCAATGGCAACACAAATAGGTCAACGCTCCGGTGCTCAGATAGGAACATCCGCACCGGATCTTTCTGTGATTACAGCAGGTAACCAGTTGCGTCTGCCGGCCGGTGAGGTCGTGAAGGTTACCTATTCCATTTCAATCGGCGGTGTGCTCAGTTCGAAATTCACGCACATACTCGACCTTAACCTTGCGCAAAGCATGATTCGCGCCTCTTCGATGTCGCGTGGCGGTGCACAACAGGGCGGCGGGTTCATGCAGCAGCCGATGATGACGCAACAATCGGTTGATATCAGTCCGGTCAAATTTCCTCCGCTTTCGGGTTCAGGAATACCGGAGAATATACAGAAGATAGATCTTCTGATGGACGTACAGCTTACGCTTACGGTTGAATTGGGGAGAACCAAGCAGCTTGTAAAGGATGTGCTGGGCCTTGGTGAAGGTTCAATTATAGAATTGGATAAACTTGCCGGTGAACCGGTCGATTTGCTTGTCAATAACAAGCTGATTGCCAAGGGCGAAGTTGTTGTTATCGATGAAAATTTCGGTGTTCGTGTGACCGATATAGTGAGTCCTTCAGAACGGCTTACGAAAATCGGTTCTAATTCATAATTCTTTCTTTTGCGTTTCATTGCACTTGCAATGTGTTAATTACGGTAATGAAAACAGTTGTACTGTATATAACGTTGAACGTGTGAATGGAATAGTATAATCTGTATCGTTTTTTTTCTTTATTTATGAGACATAATCAGATTGCATGATATGATAAACGGGGTAGTATAATGATAAATACCATATGGCACAAGGAATCTTTTCATAGAATTGCGCTCTGTTTTGGAGTGTTACTGTGTTTGATATCTTTCTTCCCGTATCAAGTATCGGCACAACAGGCAAGTACTGAAGAAAAAAATGAGCTTGAAGCCCAAAATGAAATATTGTCAAAGGACGATCCGATTTCATCGCCTTTATATTCATATGAAGAGCCGAAAGTCGAGCAGGTTTCTTATGCCTGGCTGTTCGCAAGAACGCTGCTGATTCTTGGTTTTCTGGGAGCCGGCGTTTATTTTACTGTTCGCTTTCTTGCGAAGAAAGGCGGTTTTCAGAGTACCGGCAAAAGTGTTATGGCAACTCTCTCTATTTTACCTGTCGGGAATAACAGGCAGCTTCAAGTGGTTGAGTGCGGGGCGCGTTTGCTTGTTTTGGGAGTAACAGATTCGCAGATTTCTCTGCTCAGAGAAATAACCGATAAGGATGAGATTGATCGTATAAAACTTCAGGCATCGCGTGCTCTTGCCGCACAGTCTGATGCAACAGTAAAATATTTCTCTGATCATTTTGAAAGTTTTATACGTTCTGTCGGCACCACTATCGGCCGGGTGATGGAAAAGAAGCAGCATGGTGTAACTCAGTTGGGTTCGATCAGTGTTCAGGAATTTGAAGCTGCTCCCGATATTAGCGAGATTGCCCCGGAAAAAGAAAAAGAAAACAGCCGGTATTCATTCTTTGATGATGAGCGTATTGATTATCTTAATAAACAGAAGTCACGATTAAAAAATTTGAACCGGTTCGGCAATGAATAAACGTCAAATACAATTGTTCCTTTTTTTTATCATCGTAATGGTATCCGGCCGGGTGATGGCGCAATCCGCCCCGAATGTGCAGATGCCCATTCCGACAATTGCCTTTAATATCGAAGAGGCGAAAAGTCCAAAAGAGGTAGCCCTCGGACTTCAAATCATGTTTTTGCTGACGATTTTGACGCTGGCGCCCGCAATTGCAATGATGATGACCGCTTTTACCAGGGTTGTCATAGTGCTTGATTTCGTTCGCAGGGCACTCTCGCTGCAGCAGATGCCGCCAACCCAGGTAATTGTCGGACTCGCCATTTTTTTGACATTCTTCATTATGGCGCCGACATTTGAGCGCGTTAACACTGAAGCGATTCAACCCTACATGAACGGTAAGATGGGAAATGAGGATTTCTTTGAAAAAGCCATGGCTCCCATGCGTGAGTTCATGTTCAAGCAGACTCGTCCGAAGGATATAGCTCTGTTCATTGAACTTGGAAAAATCGAAAAACCGAAAACCGAAGCGGATGTTCCCTCACATTGTCTTATACCCGCTTTTATGATTTCTGAATTGCGGAGGGCTTTTGAAATCGGTGTCTTCATATTTATTCCGTTTATTGTCATCGATATGATTGTCTCAAGCGCGTTGATGTCGATGGGAATGATTATGCTGCCGCCCGTTATGATATCAATGCCTTTTAAAATAATTCTATTTGTGCTAGTTGACGGCTGGAATCTTATCATCTTTGAATTAGTGAAGTCATTTGTGAGGTAGTATGAACGATGTAACCGTAATAATAATGATACGTGATGCACTTATGACGACACTGATCGCTTCTGCGCCGATGATGGGTGCGGGCATGCTCGTCGGTCTGCTGGTTTCAATTTTCCAGACGACGACTTCAATACAGGAACAGACACTTACCTTTGTTCCGAAGATTATTGCGATATTCATGGCGCTTATTCTTACCGCGGCCTGGATGATTCATTTTCTTGTGAATTATACACAGCGTCTGTTCATGCAAATATCGAAAATCGGTATGTGAAAACGGCTTTTATCGGAGAGACAATTGTATTATTTTATCTACAATTTTCAGGCATTTTTGCTCGTACTTGTCCGCATTCATTCGATGTTCATCAGTGCGCCGTTTTTTTCGAGCGACCTCGCTCCTTTTCGATTAAAAACGCTGCTCGCTTTTTTTGTTACTCTCATTATTTTCCCTATTTATATTCAGAATCCCGTTTCGATTCCGGGAAATATGGGACAGTATGGACTCATGGTGCTCAGTGAAGTTGTTATCGGTTTATTGATCGGATTCTTAACCTCAGTGATTTTTTCGGCATTTCAACTTGCCGGACAATATTTTGCCGTGCAGATAGGTTTCGGTTTCAGTGAAGTTCTGGATCCACTGGCTCAGGTTTCTGTTCCCATAATCGGCCAGTTAAAAAATCTTGCGGGTATGTTGGTGTTCCTTTACATAGACGGGCATCATTTTCTGATCAGGGCTATCGTTCGATCTTTCGAACTTGCACCTTCTTTCAGTATGGGAGAAGAGTCGCTTTTCTGGCACTTGAAATACGTGAATTACTCTTTTTCAGGAATGTTTCTTATAGCGCTAAAGATAGCGATACCGATTGTAGCGACCGTTTTTCTGATGTCCGTATCTATGGGAATCCTTGCAAAGGCGGCACCGCAGATGAATATCATGATGCTGGGTTTCCCGATTAAAATTGTCGTGGCTTTTGTTATGATTGCGATTTTTGCTCCGGTAACAATCCGGATAATGCGCGTTTCTCTTGAGCGAACCTTTGACTTTGTTTCCCGTATACTCGTTCATTGGCCGGTGTAGGTTTTCTATGATGCGAAAAATTAAACAAATATTGGCGAAAGTTCGGGCAGCGATATCCTCAATTCATTTCGTCAGTTCAGACAGAAATGCGTTTTCCTCTGAGTTATGGGGGGATATCGGTCCGGAATTTGTATTCGATATTTCTTTTAATAAAACTATAACCGTCGATCTTCAGTATTTTGCCGCCGAAGATGAAGGTCGCACAGAAGAGCCAACCGAAAAGAAAATTCGTGATGCCCGTAACAAGGGGCAGGTAGCCAAAACTGACGAGTTTCCGCAATCGCTCGTCGTTATCGGTGGCGTTCTCGTATTGCTTTTTCTCGGAAAGTGGATGTTCGGTCAGATCTTTTTGGCTTCCAAATATTATTTCAGCGCGTTTTCTTCTTTTTCCATAAGCGAGCAAACGGTTCTTGAAGAAGGATGGCGAATTACGGTTTTACTCGCAAAAATTATTTCTCCGCTGTTTGCGGTGACTGTCATCGCGGGATTGGCCGGCAATATTGCACAGGTGGGATTTCAATTTTCCTCACATCCGCTCATTCCCGATTTTTCAAAAATAAAACTGTCGCCGGCCGAGATGATGAAAAAAATATTTTTTTCACCGCGTGTGGCAATGAATCTTTTCAAGTCGCTATTCAAGATCGTTGTCATCGGCTTTGTTTCGTATCTGGTTATTGCCGGCGATTTTAATACAATTCTCAAGAGTTCCGATGCCGGATTAACCGCCGTATTCTGTGATGTTTCGTTCACAGCCTTTAAAATTGTTATCATATCGGCGGTTCTGCTTATCGTTCTGGCTGTACCCGATTATATGTTTCAGCGACACGAATTCATGGAATCTTTGAAAATGTCCAAACAGGAAATAAAAGAAGAAATGAAAGAGTCACAGGGAGATCCGCATGTTCGATCGAGACTCAGGGAGATGCAAAGGGATATTTTGACGAGAAACATGATCCGTGAAGTGCCGAAAGCCGATGTCGTAGTGACAAATCCGACACACTTTGCAATAGCATTGAAATGGAATCAGGAGACGATGACGGCACCTTCGGTTATTGCCAAGGGGGTTGACTCGATGGCGCTTCGAATTCGTGAGGTAGCAAAAAGTAACAATATAATGATGATTGAAAACCGCCCTTTGGCGCAAACGCTTTACCGTGACGTGGAAATAGGAAATGAAATACCCGCCGAACTTTTTCAGGCGGTATCGGAAATATATTACGTTTTGTATCAGAATGGTCGTCTTGCTCACGCATATTGATGAATTCGATTGTTCCTGGTACAGGAATTCCTGAATTTGTGACAGAACAGTAGAAAAACTGAATTCGATTGCCCTTCATGTAGTACTCGTTCGGCGTTGCGTTCAGTATAAGTACAGTTGACAGAGGGAAATTATGGCCGAATCAACATTACCGTCATTACTTTCACCACAGAGTTTGTGGATGCAGCGAAAAGATATACTGATGGGACTTGGCGTTATTGCGGTGGTAGCGATGCTGATCATCCCTCTGCCGACCTTTTTGCTCGATTTTCTTATGGCTATCAGTATCATGATCGGGCTTTTGACTATTCTGATTGTCATGTTTGTACCGCGCGCCTACGATTTTTCCATATTTCCGACCCTTTTGCTTATCTCAACGGTTTATCGGCTTGCCTTGAATGTCTCCTCAACCCGTCTGATACTGATTGATGGGGCGTCATTTGACGGAAAAATCGTGCGTACCTTCGGAACCTTCGTAGTGGGAGGTAATTATGTTGTCGGTTTCATCATCTTCATAATTCTCGTTGCGGTTCAGTTCATGGTAATTACAAAGGGAGCAACCCGTACCGCAGAGGTTGCAGCACGCTTTACACTCGATTCTCTGCCCGGAAAACAGATGGCAATAGATTCTGACTTTGCAAACGGTGTCATAACAGAAGAGGAAGCAAATCTGAGAAGGAAAGAGCTTCGTAACGAATCGGATTTTTACGGAGCTATGGATGGAGCGAGTAAGTTCGTACAGGGCGATGTCAAGGTCGGGCTTGTTATTACGGCGATAAACGTGCTGGGCGGTTTCATAATCGGAATGGCGATGAGAGGCGAATCATTTGATACCGCTATCAAGACCTATACGCTGCTGACAATCGGTGACGGATTGGTCGGACAGCTGCCTTCGCTTTTGATGACTACCGCAACCGGTATTATCGTTACGCGTTCCATTTCCGAAGATACGCTGCCTGAATCCATATCGAAACAATTCAGCGCTCAGCCGCGTGCGCTCGTTATCGGATCAGTTGCTCTTGGAGCAACGGCACTCATTCCGGGATTTCCGAAAGTATCAATTATACTTATTGCGGGCACAATGGGATTACTGGGCTATTTTCTGAGCCGGGAAAAGTTTGATAAAGAAGCGAGCGAAAAGACGGCAAGTGCTTCCGCAAAATCAAAAGACAAGAAACCGGAAACAGTCATGCCATACGCATCGGTTGATCCGCTTGAGGTGGAAATCGGTTACAACCTGATACCACTGGTCGATCCGAATCAGGGGGGGACCTTGCTTGACAGAATAACAAAGATACGCCGAATGAGCGCGTTGAATATGGGACTAGTCGTTCCACCAATACGAATCAGGGACAACATGGAGTTGGAACCCCAGACCTATTCCATTCTGATAAAGGGAGTGGAAGTTGGAACCGGGCAACTTCAGACCGGTCGGCTTATGGCGATGGATTCGGGTGATGTTATAGAGAAAATCGAGGGTATCGAGTTTACCGAGCCCACTTTCGGTTTAAAGGCAATCTGGATAGAACCTGAAAAACGGGATATTGCGGAACGTAATGGGTACACAGTGGTTGAT
>JAEWVL010000150.1 GCA_023396665.1 Spirochaetota bacterium | reverse complement strand
GATGAAAAGAGGGTAAAACAGGAGGTTGATTCCTATCTGGACCTGATACAGCTCACCGACCATGCGGACAAAATGCCCGACAAGCTGTCGGGGGGAATGAAACAGCGCGTGGCCATTGCGCGTGCGCTCATAAACCGGCCGCAACTGCTGCTTCTCGACGAACCGCTCGCAGCTCTGGATCTTAAACTGCGCCAGCGCATGCTCGTCGATCTTGACAACATTCACGACGAAGTCGGAATCACCTTTCTTTACGTAACTCACGATCAGAGCGAGGCAATGAGTCTCTCGGATGAAATCGCTGTAATGAATTTCGGTGTGATCGAACAGACCGGCACCCCGACGCAGATTTACGAAGCGCCCAGAACGAGTTTTGTCGCCGCGTTTATCGGAGACACCAATTTCTTCGAAGGCGATGTTCTTTCGGTTCAGGAACCTTACAGCATGCTCAATGTGGACGGGTTCACCGGAGTTGAGGCCTACAACGACAAGAAAATAAAAACCGGTGAACGCGTATACCTGTCAATTCGCCCGGAGAAATTCACCATCACCATCAACAGACCGGAAAACGCGGAGCGGGTCAACATGGTTGAGGGAACTGTTGAAGAGATCATCTACATGGGCTACCACACAAAGTACTGGGTACGAGTGAACGAATATCTCATTTCGGTAAAGCGCATGCACGATCGCTACATGCTTGATGAAAAGATGATAACCTGGGGTGACAGAATCTGGCTTTCCTGGCACGCCGATTACTGTTACATGCTCGAACAGTATAATCTTAAAGACGAGGCGCTGCTGACCATACCTGACGAAGAGATACCCGGTGACAGCACCGAAGAAGCGCTCCCGGATGACGAGAATAACGAGAACACTTGCGGCGAAGAAGCCACTGCCAGGACGGAGAATGCGGAATGAAAAAGAAACGCAACCTTTCTGAATTGGTTCTCAGTTTCCCCTCCATGGGATGGCTTCTGCTTTTTTTCGTGATCCCGACAATACTCGTGATTGCGATGGCCTTTCGCAGCGCCGATCCCTATGGCGGCATCGGGGAAGGATGGACCCTGAAATCAATCAGGGATCTGGGCAACCCGAACTACCCCGCCATAATCTGGCGTACGCTGTGGCTTTCGGTTGTATCAACGGCGATCTGCATTCTTGCGGCTGTACCGGTAAGCTATCATATAGCCCGTATGCGAAAAAAATACCAGGACCTGATCCTTCTTCTCGTCATCGTCCCTTTCTGGATAAATTTTCTGATACGCATATTCGCATGGAAAGTCTTTCTTCACCCCGAAGGTCTTTTCAAACATCTTCTCGTTCTGCTTCATCTGGCCGACCGGGACACCATTCTGCTGTATACTCCGGGCGCGGTACTGATTGTTATTATCTATACCTACCTGCCCTTCGCGATAATGCCGATCTATGCCGCAGCGGAAAAGTTCAACTACAGTCTTATCGAAGCGGCGATGGATCTTGGCGCAAGCAGATTCACGGCCTTCCGCAAGGTATTTATTCCGGGAATTCGGCAGGGACTGCTCAACGCTTTCGTTATCGTATTCATTCCGGCGCTGGGATCATACATCATTCCCGACATCGTCGGCGGCCCGGGCTCGGAGATGATCGGATCAAAAATTGCGCAGCGAACCTTCGTTGACAGAAACCTGCCTCATGCAAGCGCGCTTTCGGCCATTCTCGCGCTTGCCGTAATTCTGCCGGCAGGCATCGCAATGACCCGACAGCTGTTTAAAGACAGAAAGACGATGGGGATATAGGATGAAACGAAGCAGATTACCGATGTACTCTACCGCGGCGGTTCTCTTTTTCTTCTACCTGCCGATACTTATTGTCATAGCGCAGAGTTTCAACTCCTCACGTTTCGGCGGAACCTGGAAGGGATTCACCCTGAACTGGTATGTTCGGCTTTTCACCGACCGCAACATCTGGCATGCACTTTCGAACACGCTGATCATCGCTACCCTATCAACGCTCATCGCGGTGCTGCTGGGAACATTGGCGGCATGGGCATTATACCGCTATAAATCCAGAATTCAGGTCGCGCACAACATCATCATCTATCTGCCCCTGGTACTCCCCGACATACTTATGGGCATTAGTCTTTTGCTATTCTTTGTTTCCATTAAAATGACACTCGGTCTTGCAACCATATTCATCGCACATGTGACCTTTTCTCTGAGTTATGTCGCTATGGTCGTTTACGGACGCTTTCAGGATTTTGACTACTCGATTCTCGAAGCGGCAAGAGATCTCGGTGCGACGTGGTCCCAGGCGGTAATAAAAGTGCTTATCCCCTATCTTCTTCCGGGAATAGCCGCCGGCGGACTGCTTGCTTTCACTCTCTCGCTGGATGATTTTGTTATTACTTTTTTTGTGTCGGGGCCGGACTCGACCACACTTCCGCTGTACATTTACAGTATGATGCGGCACGGCTCACCCGCGGTGATAAACGCCCTGTCGGTGATACTGGTTCTTTTTACGTTTGTCGTTGTAATAAGCAGCAAAAAACTCGGAGAGGGAAAAAAATGAAAAAAATACTCACCGTGCTTGTCATTGTGACAGCACTTGTCTCGTGCGGAAAACCAAAAGAGAAACTGTATATTTTCAATTGGGCCGATTACATGAGTCAGGACGTGGTGCATAAATTCGAAAAAAAATATAATTGCACTGTGGTAATGAACTATTACGATTCAAATGAGGCGCTTTACGCGAAACTCAAGGCCGGAGCCTCGGGGTATGACCTCCTGTTTCCCTCCTCATATATGTCAAAACTGATGTACGAGCAGGACATGCTCACCGCCATTGACCACTCGAAACTTGCAAATTTGGGAAACATCGACAGCGAATACCTGAAACTGACTGTTGACCCGGAAATGAAATACAGTATCCCCTACATGGTCTCTTATTCGGGCATAGCCTACGACAAAACCAGGATTGGCGATTTCAAGCCGACCTGGGCCATGTTTGACCGCAGCGATCTGGCCGGAAGAATTACTCTCTTTAACGACATGCGTGAGGTTATCGGAGCGGCTCTCAAGTACCACGGGTACTCCTACAACACGACAAACGAGGCCGAACTTGCGAAGGCTCAGGAGACGGTCATACGATGGAAAAAGAACATAGCGAAGTTCGATGTTGACGAGGCGAAGAGAGGACTCTCATCGGGTGAATTCGTCATGATTCAGGCCTATAGCGGCGACGCGCTGCAGCTCATGGAGGAAAACGAAAATCTTGCCTTCAGCATTCCCGTCGAGGGCACGTCGATCGCACAGGACGATTTCGTCATTCCCAGGGACGCACAGCATGTTGATCTGGCCTATAAATTTATCGATTTTATGATCGAAGCCGAAAACGCAAAGGATAACATGGAGTTCGTCTATTACTGGTCGCCGAACAGCGCAGCCCTGAAGATGATGGATACCGAGTTTCTTGAAAACGAGGCGGTAACACCGGCCAGGGAGATTCAGGAAAAGAGCGACTTTCTGCTTGATCTCGGCGGCAACAACGAATTGTACACCAAAACCTGGGACATTATCAAATCTTCAAACTGATCACTGGCATACTCGCATTGTGCAAAGGCGCAAATCATCCACTTGTTTCGGAATTTGCGCCTTTTCTATTTTCAGCAGCGCCTGAGTAATCGCTACCGCGCAGGTCATCGGGATTTTCTCCGAAATAGTTTTCATAGACACTATCGAAACTCCGCAAGGAGAGACTATGCTTCAGGAAATCGAAAAACCTTTTTTTTCCATGTTCCTTTATCAGCAGAGTCACTTTTGCCCCCCACAACGAATAGTCTTTTCTCACCTCGTCGGCCGATGATTTACCCATGCCGCTGAGCAGCGTTCGCCGGAACGAACGCATCAGCGCCGGATCTTTCTCACCCAGGATTCGCCCGGCCTCACGCAAAGAGAGCATCCCGTCCCTGCCGTTTTGTTCGGCAGCGTAGACCGCCATTCCTTCAAACAACCACTGTGGATACCAAAGCGCCCTGAGCGGGTTCATGTTTTGAAAAAGCAGGGCATGCGAAAGCTCGTGCATCATATAACGCTCAAAACGGTTTTTATTACGCATTGCCGACACAAATGAAGATGGGGGGATAAGGATTCTCCCCCTCGGAAAAAATGCGGCCATGGCATAACTTTTATCGAAGCTTGAGTAAAAATCCTCGTCACG
>JAEWVL010000145.1 GCA_023396665.1 Spirochaetota bacterium | reverse complement strand
AGCTTCTCGACAAAATCACTCCCTATCAGGGATGGATTGGTCTGGCGGCTTTTGGATGGGGAGTTTGGGGCATCATCGGCTCAGTAATGCGTTTGAGCTGGCTTGGGAAATGGCCGGTATCATGGGTGATTTTTCTCGCCTGTTCCGTACTTCTTTTCGCAGGCGGCATGATTGTCGGTTTCGCCATGATTCAGAAATTCGCATTGTCACGCCTTCCTGAATCGGCACAGTCGAAAGCGATTGAACTGAGAAACAGACTTGTTGGTATGCAGAGCAGTATAGGAATTTCCTGCCTTTTGGGCGGAGTCTTTATAATTGCATGGAGCCTGGTGCTCAGAAACGTCATTAATCTTTAACTATTCGCCAAGCGCACACAAACCCTTCAATTTAAAGGGGTCGTTCCTCACTGGCGACCCCTTCCTCTTTTTTGCGGCAAACCACCGTTATTATCACAAATAAGGCTTATGCGATTTCACCCTGCTGTTTCGGAGCAAGACGGATCACCAGACGTCCCGACGCAAGAGCGGCAAAAAAACGATTCTGAACGAAGAGGAACAGAACGAGCGAAAATATCGTCGAAAGAAAAATCGCGATCATGACCGACTGCACAGTTTTTCCTATCAGATAGGCTCCGATCGCACAGGCCGGAACGTTAATCAGATAGATACGAACGGCGGTATAGACAAGACTGCGATCCGCGAAACCGGCAACCGACATGATGGTGTTGATCATGAACACCGGTACCGACAGCAGCGAAGCCATTGCCATCCATATAACGATCGTCGAAGCGAGTGCAAGCACCTCGACATCACTCTGAAACAATCTGAAAAGCCAGGGACTCGCAAGCACGTACACGACAAAAAGCGAACCACTCACGCCGAGCCCTAGACGGCTCGAAACCGAAGAGGAATCACGCATGCGCCGGAAATCGTTCGCGCCGGCAGCCTGTCCGGCAACAGTCGCCAGAGCGCTGGTCAGTGACCATATCGGAATAAGCGCCAGCTGTTCCAGACGGGAATACAGGGTGAAGGCCGTGATGATCTTCGGATTGATATCCACCATTATACGGTTGTAGAAAATAAAGCTTATAGAAGCGAGAAAGTTAATCGCGCTCTGCGGAAGCCCGACCCGAATAATCTCGGCAATTACAGGAAAGGAGATGTTGCCTATTTTCCAGTGAATTCTGACTTTCGATTCAGTCTGTCTGAATACAACATACAGATATACAAAACCGGCTGCATTGCCGATCGAGGTCGCCAGACCGGCGCCGGCGATACCCATATGGGCGGCGAATATCAACAGGGGATCAAGAACGATATTTGTGATCGTTCCTATCATCATCGAGGCCATCATGTGCTTGGTACGTCCCTCGCCCTGCAGGATGCCGACAAACACGGCACCCAGAAGCATAAAAGGTATCGACGGAAGTACCCAGAGAAAATAACTCATGCCGTATTGGTGCATCATGCCCTGTCCGCCGAAAAGATGCAGCAGAAAAGAGGCTGAGGGATACATGATCAACAGAGTTATCGCACTCGTCAATAGTGCCAGAAAAAGGCCGCTTTCCGCGGTACGGTCAAGTTCGTGTTCGCGATCGGCACCGATGGCCCGCGCGACCAAAGAGGCGACACCGCCGGAAATACCGAAGCTTGTCGCCATGAAGACAAAGTAAAGCGGCCAGACAAGACCGGTCGCGCCAACCAGCCAGGGATCGGCGGGGTCGATTCGCGATATGAAGTAGGTATCGACAAGATTGTACATGAGGGAAAAGAGCTGACCCGCAAGAACCGGCAGCGAAAGATTGATGAGTGTCGGCGCAAGGGCGCCGGATCGAATATCGTTTGTTTTCATAATGCGGGCAGTATTCTTTCCTCACGGTCCGCCAAGCAAGAACTTTTCCATAAGGAAACGCAAATAAGTCCATCCGCAATAATTTCAGGGCCGGCGGCATTTCCGGCCGCGGGCCCCGCCCTCTGTCAGCCGACGATTACGCTGCCGTCTTCATGTATTTCGACAGTCATACCGCTTTTGACGTAATCGAGAAACTCGTCACCGAGCGAATCTATCACCGGCATCTTCGCTTCTGTCCAGATATCGGCAAGAAGCGCACCTGCCGCGGCAAGCGAATCAATCGGTTTTGCGAACAGCATACATGAAGGCTGGCGTCCCATCGATGCGGCGCAGAAGAGCACCATGCCGCCGGTTGTTGATCCGATCGTCTGCGGCAGACAAAGCGCCGCACCGGCTAGGCTTTTGCCGAAAATATCTTCGTTATTCTGATCCGAGCACTTGCCCGTTTTGTCACCGAACATGAGGCTTTTCTGATAGCTCGCCAGCGTGTTGAAACCGTTATTGCTGACAAGGGCAGTCGCTTTGACCTTGCCCTTAACGATTACTCTTCCCTTGAACTTTTTCATCAGAAATCCCCCCTGATTATAATATCGAGAATGTGATCATCGGAGAAATATCGCGCACTCGTATAGGTGCGAAGCTTGTTCGAATTTGTCACCACCGGTATCTTGCCGCACAGAGGGTTATTCATAAACATGAGTGGACAGATATAGCTCAGCACGACCCCCGTCTTTCGCAGGCGCTCAGCATAGTCGGTTTTTTCAAACGCGGCGATGACATCGGACGATGCGGTCATGACGGTGGGCATCTTCACCTTCGCCCCGCGCTCTTCGATACGTCTTGTCCACATTTTCAATTGAGCGAGTGACAGATGGGGACAACCGACAAAAGCGAGCTTCGGTTTCGCATCGGGGTTTTTCCATATGCAGGGATAGGACTCGCGCACGCGTTCAAGCTCATCATCATCGATAATATACTCCTTCGCGCCGCGCAGAACAAGCTTCTTTCCCGATTCGACCGCCTCGGGCGTCAGACCCTCAACATGAAATAGTCCGACTGCACCGTTCGAGGCGCTCGCCGCGCCCATATCTTTCAGATAATCTTTCACATCGTCGTTCAGCTTCTTTCCCAGCCATTTGTCAAGTCCCACGATATAGGGGACATCTTCCATAACCTTCATGCCGATGGCACTGCCGAGTAGCTGGGCCTCGGGTTTCGTCGTGGTTTTCACCCTGATGACCCAGCTCGCCTTACGCCCCTTGTCGGTGAGCAAACCGAATGAGGGAACAAATCCGGCGACCGAACCGAACAGCTCGATAATGCCGCTGTTGCGGTTGCAGCGCGCGCCGAGCACCGAATTCGCGTACACGACGGCACTTGACTCGGCCCAACTGAGCACATCGCCCTTTCGGGGAATATTGCCGACCTCTTTCATATAACAGGTGCAGGTGAAGGCTCTTTCGTTTTTCAGGCCCAGTTTGCGCAACTGCAGCTCATAATCTTCTTGTTTGGAATACATTAAATTAAACAATAATTTTTGAATTTGATTGATCCGTATTTTTCCGTCAAGAGGACGGGGGTCAACAGTGAAAGGCTGGGAACTCAGCGCACCTCCGGCGATCAGTTCATCGAGAAGGGCATAGACGGGTTTGAGCACGCCTAAACCGAAACTCGTGACAAGATGTCCCATTTTTCCGCTCACCGGCACCATTTTGTCGGCACCGAAAATTTCACCGTAGCGCACCAGCGTCTGCATGACCTTCGCCAGTGCAGGACCCCTTGCTCCATCAAGAATATCTTTCTGCTGTTTGTTCAGTTTCATCTTTTCCTCCATCGCACATGCGTTCAAATAGTTCGCATAATACCCTTACCGCACAAGAGGTAAGCAAAACAGCTCTTCTTACAGACGAAGCCCCAGTGCGTAGGCCGAACGGGAACACTCGAGAACTTTACCCGGTTTGAAACTGTCTCCGATATTGTATATCTCTGGCGCCGCACGTTTCTGTTGCGCTTCAAAGAACATGGCGTCGTCAGACTTGCCGCCGGTCGCGATAACGACCAGATCGGCCGGAATTTTCTGCACATCAATCTGTACCTTCAGCTTCGGTGCAAGGGGATTCTCGATGTTTTTCGGAAGTATCGGACAC
>JAEWVL010000093.1 GCA_023396665.1 Spirochaetota bacterium | reverse complement strand
TCACTTATCAGTTCTCTGAGCTCCCCGTTGAGCCATTCGATATCCATGGCGTCGATCGCCGGCGTATCTTCTCCGGGGCTGATTCGTACGGTGTTCGCCTCGAACAAAAAGCTGCACTCGTTCAGTTTGCGTGAAAGATATTTTTTTACCATTGCGGTTCGGACAAGAAGTTTGTCCCAGATTTCTTTGATTGGCGCTTCTGTTTTGTTCTCAGTAACAGATGCCGGCGGAGATTCAGCTTTCAGTTGGGCTCTGGTGTTTTTTTTTTCACTGCCCGCGGCCGCAGCTTCTATCTGCTGAATAAGTGCGGCAATTGTCGGTGTTCCATGCAGACTGAGCATGTCGAGAAGCGTCATTTCCAGATTAATCGATTCGGTATCGCTGTACCTGAGCTCTTGTGAGAGTTTTTGCAGCAGTGCGAAAAAACGCGACAGTTCTTCATCGTTGAAGTGGGATGCGCATTCGCTTATTTCGCGTGATTCTTCAGGCGAGTAACCCGCCAGTTCAGCAAAAGGTATCTGAAAAAGCGCCAATCTCATCGCTCTGAGAAGATCTTTGAACGATTCTGTGTAGCGAGCGATGTTTGCACCCGCCGAGCTGATTCGGTGGCATTCCCTGACGATTGCCGCCGGATCGTTCGTTCTTATCGCATTGAGTATTCCGATAAAACTCTGAACAGGTACTATGCCGATCAGCTCAAAGAGATCTTCGCCCTCGGGAAAAGAGAGTATCTGTTCAAGGAGCGATTGCGCATCGCGCATCGATCCTCCCGCAATCCTCGCGATGGCGTATAGCTCGTGTTCCGATATCGTTCGGTTTTCTTTTTCGGTGATACTTTTAAGTTGCGATACAATGCCTTCGGTTGAGATGCGGCGAAAACGGTATTTCTGGCAACGTGATAGTATCGTCTCGGGAATTTTGTGTTCCTCTGTTGTTGCAAGTATGAAAATTGCATGTGGAGGCGGTTCTTCAAGCGTCTTGAGCAGTGCATTAAATGCGCTCGCCGAGAGCATGTGCACCTCGTCGATGACATAGACCTTGTATTTGGATTTTACGGGGGCAAAATTGACTTTTTCGCAAAGTTCCCTGATGTTGTCTACGCCGTTATTTGAGGCACCGTCAATTTCGATAACGTCAAAGGATGTGCCGTCGGTAATTTCCCGGCAATTGTCGCAGACACCGCAGGGTTCGGGAGTTGGCCCCTGAATGCAGTTAAGTGATTTTGCGAGGACGCGTGCGGTCGTGGTTTTTCCCACACCACGAGGACCCGAGAAGATATAGGCATGCGGAATCCTTCCGCTTTTTATGCTGTTTTGCAAAGTACGGGAAACATGATCCTGATGAACAATTTCACTGTATGTCTGTGGTCGCCAACGGCGGGCGATTACCTGATATGACATATGTGAGCCTCGAACAAATAGTGCAGGCAAGAATGTACCCCGTTGCGACAAAAAGGGTTCTTGAATGATTGACCACGGCGCCCTCTGTTTGGCGAACAGGGCACCGGTGAAAAATCGGAGAAAGAGGGATTCGAACCCTCGATAGCTTGCGCTATACACGCGTTCCAGGCGTGCTCCTTAAACCGCTCGGACATCTCTCCAGTGTCGGACAGCTCTGTAAAACAGGCATCCTTGCCCACAAACGCACCAAGGCACGTCTGCTCAGCTGGAAAGTAGTTTTTTATTCGCTGCATTTTTTGTCAAGCAGCTATTGGGGGGATACGGGAGCTTTTCTCAAATGCAGGTATGAATTGCGGACACATGCTTTCGCTGTCATCCTGATGCACGGAAACGGAGAATTGTTCCCGGCTCATTTATTTTGATTGCACAATTCTTTGACCTTGCAAGTATGCCCCCCATCCTGGTAATCGACTGTGGTGCGATTGTATGAAGCGAAACATCTCCTCTGTTCTGTCACTGCTGTTCGCGGTGAATCTCTTATCTTTTTCCTCGAGATCATCGCTCAATCTCTATCCGACGCATCTTGCAGCACTGGGAGCATCGCAAAGCTACATCGGTTTTTTTATGAATATACCGGCGATTATGCTGATCGTTTTTGTGTTCGTCTTCACCAAAATGGCCGATCGTGCCGATAAACGACAATTGCTCGGTATCGGGTTCGCAATACAGATCGTCGGATTTATTTTAATGGCTTTCTTTCACGAAAGCCTGCTTCTTCTTGCGTTTTTGCAGCTTGTCGCTTCGGCCGCATATGCCATCGGGTTCACGACCTTGCCGAATCTCGTTTTCGAAATTCTTCCCCGCGGGCGACGGGCAGGGGGGATAGCGCTGTTCGGAATCTCCGGCGTCATATCGAATCCTGTCGGAGCGTTGATCGGCGAACAGGTGCTGCAGCGCCTTGGTGTCGAATATTTGCCCTATGTCGGAGCCCTGTTCAGCCTCGCAGCGCTCACGCTCGTTCCCCGGGTTCCCTTTAAAAAGAACGAACACCATGTCGTTGTGCATTTCCGTCCGCTTCTTCGCCGTCGCTCTGTGCTGGTGCTTGTGGGGCCCGCTGTGCTTCTTGGCGGTGCCTGGAGCATACTTGCCACGTTTATTCCGAATTACTCGAATATTCGTCTGGGAGCACCGAATCTCTCTCTGTATTTCAGTACACACGCAGTTGTTGCGATCGCCTTGCGGATTTTTTTCTCGCGGCAGTTCGATGGCGCTTCAAAGCGGCATCTGTTAGCCTTTTCCTACATCTCGATTTCGTTTGCCATGTTGAACATGGTTCTGCTTAAATTCTCCTGGCAGCTCGCTTTTTCTGGTCTTCTCTACGGCAGCGGTCATTCGATACTGTATCCTGTCTTATCCATGCTCTTTGTTAACAGCGGAAGCGACAGGGAAAACTATACACTGAACAATCTGTTCACCGCATTCTATACCTGCGGAAGCGTTGCCCTGCCGGTCTTGCTGGGTTTTCTTGGTGACAGTTTGGGAAGCGCTTCGGTTTTTGTGGTGATGTCAGTTTTGAGTTTTGCTGTCGGCATATACTCTTTTATACTGACGGGGAACAACGAAGAAGATGTACTGTATGTCGAAGAGTCTAAGCCGATGTGAACTGAATATCCGGGTTCTTACTGTTCTCTGAACGAATCGGCGAGTTTATTCATGGATTCAGCCACACCCGCGATTTCTTCTGCAGAGGCGGCGAGCTCTTCGGATGCGCTTGAGTTCTCTTCACCCATCGAAGAAAGTGAATCAAGAGAACTTCTCACCTGTGTTGACGCGCTGCGGTACGAGTCGAGTGATTCGTTCATATTGTCAGATATTTTCTTCATGTTTTCTGATTCGCGTGTGACGCGCATGTTGTATATTTTCTGAACGGTCATGTAATCGGCGATTTTCTTTATGAGCAGCTGTATGACCTTGGTGTCATCGACAATTTTCGCTATCATTGAGCTGGTGTAGTTTATACTTTCGACACCCTGCCGAATTCCCTCGCTGTTACTGCGAATGAGTGTTCCGA
>JAEWVL010000085.1 GCA_023396665.1 Spirochaetota bacterium | reverse complement strand
CTGCTCCGGTGCTAGATAGGCGGGCGTTCCCTCGAACATGCTGCCGCCCGTAAGCTGTCCGAAACGCACGGCGATGCCGAAATCAAATATTTTCAGTTCACCCGAAGCGACATTGTAACCGATATTGGTGGGATTCACGTCACGATGGATCATGCGGCAAAGGTGAAGATCGCTTACACAGTGGGCGATCTTCAACGCAAGCGGAAGAAATTCGCTGATCGAAAGCTTGCGTCCGCGAATATATTGGGAAAGCGGCAGCGCGCCGAAATCTTCAAAGACGATGGCCATGGTGGCGGAGAATTCAAGAAAGGCATGGGCGGCAACGCTCGTCTTCATTGACAGCGAGCGGGCATTTTCGTACTCCTGTTCGAAGCGGAGTATCTCTTCATAGGAGTGGGCGCCGGGATGCAGCACCTTCAGAATAACCGGGTTAGCGGAACTGTCTTTGGCGCGATAAACGCTGGTTCGCTTTCCTTCATTGAGCAGAGCCAGCTCGGAATAATTCGGCACCTCAATCATTGTTCCCATTGTGTCCCCTTTTCCTCGCTGCACGAAGTGATTCAAAAAAAGAAGTGAGCATTGCGCTGCAAGTATCCCCCAGCACCCCGAAAAGAATTTCGGGCACATGATTATAGAGGGGATTACCGGCGATATTGAAAACCGTACCGCAGGCACCGTACTTTGCATCTTTGGCTCCGATTACCACACGTGCCACGCGCGCGTGAATAAGAGCTCCCGCACACATCGTACACGGCTCTTTTGTCACAAACATCTCACAGCCTATAAGACGCTCATTTTTCAAAACGGAACAGGCAGCCCTGATGGCTTCAATTTCGGCATGACCGAGAGGTGAAGTGTTTTGACGTGTCGTATTGCGACCGCGGGCTATGATTTTCCCCTCGAGAACAATCAGCGCCCCTACGGGAACCTCTCCGTTAGCGAGAGCCAGCTTCGCCTCTTGTATCGCTTCGGCCATAAAAAGCTCGTCATTTGAAAGGCTTTCCTGCACCTCGCCTCCGGGAACTGCACACATCAATCGTGAAAATGAAACGCTCAACAGGTGACATAATCGCCTGTTTTAAATTCGCTCGACAGCAAAACAGCGTCGCTTATTGTAGAGGAAAAATAGAGAGTGTCAATTCTTTTCCATATTCTCAGGGCTCATACCGGTAACGACACAGCTGATATATCGCATTCATGTTTTGCCGCTTTTTTTTTGAAAATTCCATTTTTTTGGTCACTATTGAGGCCATAGCCGGTTATATGTACAGGATGGCGTTCGTAAATACCGTCTCTTCCTGGTTTCGATTGCATTCTCCGGGAAAGCCGGGCGCCTGATTTCTCTTTTTGGAAGAATTATCAACATAACACATTGCAATGAGGATTTATGAAAAAAACTATTCTGGCATTTTTTCTGGTTTTCCTGTTTTTATCCGCCTCTCTGTCGCTGACAGCGGCACCGGCATCACAAACGAAGACTTTTTCAGTATCGACCCACCTGGCCAAGCTCATGGTTTCCGGATACGGTCTCGAAGCGGAATACCACGGATTCGGGCCTATAGGCATCTTCGCGGGAGGCTATCATTCCCTCTATTATACTATGGACGGATTAACTACCGATCTCTCCGGTTTCGGATTTTCAGGCGGGGCGAAGTACTACCTGAATTATCAGAAAAAAGGTCTTAACAGCTTTTTTGTCGCGGGCGAATACCGCTTTCTGACCGAGGATTATAAGGACAAAGACGGGAATCATCAGGATATCACCCGCAGCGGTTTTATCGCACTGTTCGGCAGACGTTTCGATTTTTCACCGGTTTTTCTCGAACTTGCTATCGGCGGCGGACCGATGTATGTTCATTCTGTGAGAGCCGACGATGACTATCAGGATATGAGCGACAAACAGATAAGCAAGCTGCGCAGATCGGAGCATAAAATTGAAGGCGGCATGGATCTGAAGCTCATGGCCGGCATCAGTTTCTGATACAAGGGAACCCCGAACAGATCAACCCGTCAGGTTTAATCCTTGTACTGACGGCAGCGTCCGTTTTCAGACAAGTAAAAACAGCACGAACGGGCTTCTTTTCATCAAAAAGGAGTTTACAATAACAGTGTATTTCCAGGATCTTATTGTAGTAAGCGCACTCGCTTGTACAATTTGATTTTGGAACGGATCCTGCGATGATACGATCACTTTTGCTTTTTTTCTTCACTTTTTATGCTGCCATTCTCACAGCCGCCCCGCAACAGGCGCCCAAAGACCTCTCTAAACAGGAACAAACTCAAAACGAAGATCAGAAACCATTGTCTTTCGGTATAAAAACTTCAGCACTGATCTACTATTTTTATATTAAACCCGATAGAGGCGGCGACGATGATCAGCAGCTTGATTACGGCGACTCCCGCTATAAAATGAAATACCGGATTGAACCGGTCTATATGGCTTCGCTGCAGGCATATCTTCGTTGGGATTTTCTGACCTTCAGCGGCGACTACGCGACAGACCGTGTTTTTAAAGGGGGCGGAACGATTGAGCAGGATGAAGAGCTTGTCTCGAAATTGACGAAGAACCAGACTTTCTCTGAGATATTGCGCTTCGGAATCGAAGTGTTCGATCTGAATACCTCGTACAGGATGGTGCAGTTTGATTTCGGGCGGGCGGATGTTTACGACAATGCGACAAACGAGCGGGTAAGCTCGGGACAGATGAAGCTGAATGTCACCGATATCGATATCTCTTATGATTTTTACCCCCTCGGGCGAACGTCTCCATTCAAGATCTCGCCGGGATATAAATACATGAACTACAGCGTTCCGCGCATCGTCTACCGTTTCGCCGACACTACCGAAGGAAAGCAGGACAACTGGGTCTATACGGGAGAAAGCGAGGCGCAGACGGTGCGCACCGAAACGCATATGGGGGGCGCTGTTTTCGATATGGGCACTGATTCGATT
>JAEWVL010000436.1 GCA_023396665.1 Spirochaetota bacterium | reverse complement strand
GGATTGCGCGCAAGGCGCAACCGGATCTGATCCTGCTCGACATCAAGATGCCGGGAATGGACGGCTACGAGACCATTGCCGCATTGAAAAGCGATCCCCTGACAAATGATATCCCCGTCATCTTTCTCTCGGCGCTCAACCAGATTGAGGACAAGATAAAGGGCTTCAGCAGCGGTGCGGTCGATTACATCTCCAAGCCCTTTCAGAAGGAAGAGGTAATCGTGCGGGTTACCACCCATATCAATCTTCGCGAGGCCAGACGCCAGATCGAAGCCGAACGCGAGAAGTCCGACGCTCTGCTCAATATGATTCTTCCCCGGCGTGTTGCGGATGAACTTAAACACAGCGGCACAAGCGAGCCTGAAAGTTTTCCCGATGTGTCGGTGTTCTTTTCGGATTTTGTCAATTTTACGGACGCCTCGGGCAGACTCAGTCCCAAACAGCTGATCGGCGAATTGAACGACATGTACAGCGCCTTTGACGAGATAATGGAGAAGAACGGATGCGAACGCATAAAGACAATCGGCGACGCATACATGGCTGTGTGCTCCATTTCTCAGGTATATGAGGATCATGCGCAAAGACTGGCGAAGGCCGCCCTTGAGATTCGCTCGTATCTGCGCGAGTGCAACGCGAAATCAGCCGTTCAGTGGGAAATACGTATCGGACTTCACTGCGGTGAGATTGTCGGCGGCATCGTCGGTACGAACAAGTTTCTTTACGATATTTTCGGCAATACCGTCAATATAGCATCGCGTATGGAGGGTATCGCCGAAGTGATGGGCATAACCTGCTCTTCGACCTTCGCCGAAAAAATCAAAAACTCATTTCAGTTCGAAGGTCACAAGAGCGTCGACGTGAAGGGTATCGGAACCATGACTGTCCATACCCTGAAACAGTGATATCCTTTTCGCCACCAAACCCCGCCCGCTGTATTCCATTTTCGAAGGTCCATTAATCCGCTTGGACAAAACGGAACTGTGCCACGATATGTCTTTCACGCCAAGCGGCTTATGCGCGACTATCCGCAGAGCTATCGGGTGGCGCATGCCTGAACTGACGCATACGTTTCAAACTTCATCCGGGTAATTGTAAACAAAACGCAACAAAAAGCTGACAATTACTTTATATTTTACAGTTAATTTATATTGAATTGTCAAATTCATTTTGACAGCCGTACTGCTGATCGCTAAGTATCGCGGTATTGAAGGTGTGTGTTTTCGCAAGATTATGCATGTTTTCATAGTACAGCATTCTGAGGCGGTCAACGATGGCCAGAATATTTTACAGTCTTTGCGGAGAAGGGCGCGGTCATGCGGCGCGCGCGCGAACGCTCATTGACGATCTATGTCATTTTCATGATATCACCGTATATGCGCCCGCGCATGCCTATGCCATGCTCGCGCCACTGTATCACGGTTCGCACAACGTGAAGGTCGTGCACATACCCGGTCTCATGTTTCACTACAACGGCAAAAGGCGGCTTGATTACCTTTGTACCGCCATCAACTCGATGGAATATCTCCGCGGCGCCTCATCGCTCGTTCGTCGTCTTTGCGACGATATCGATCGCGATGAGCCCGATCTGGTCATCACCGATTTTGAACCGGCACTCGCACGCGCGGCCGAAAAATGCCATGTGCCCTATATCAGTGTTGATCATCAGCATTTTCTTACCACCTATGATCTGTCCTCACTGCCGCCGTTCCTGAGAATGAAGGCTGAAGTGATGGGGCGTTTTCTGCGATTCTTTTACGATAAGCAGATCAAGACAATAGTCTCCTCGTTCTATTTCCCCCCACTGCGCGCCGATGTTGCCAACGTAACGCAGGTGGGGGTTTTTCTCAATTCGCGTATTCGCTCCATGCAGCCGACAGACGGGAAACACATACTCGTCTATCTTCGCCGCTTTCTCGATCATAATCTGATCAGAACGCTTTGCAAACTTGACAGACCGGTCGTGGTTTACAACGAAACGCTGAGTGAGCACTGGGCTAACATAGAGTTTAAACTGATATCTCCCCACAGTTTTTTCGATGATCTCGCATCGTGCAGCTGCCTCGTGTCGACGGCGGGAAACCAGCTCGTAGGAGAGGCCATTCATCTGGGCAAGCCGGTCTTCGCCATTCCCGAAGCGGATAATTTTGAACAGCAGATCAATGGACATTTTCTCAATGATTCGGGTGCCGGTATGAACTGCGATATGCATCGGGTGAACACCGACACCCTGCGCCTGTTTCTGGATAATCTGCCAATGTACAAAACTCGTATCATTCGGGATCGTGTTCCCGGAAACGAGGTCGTCTGCGCACAGATACATGAAATGCTCGGGGTTCGCGATTCTGCGGAGCGCTACCCGGAAGCGATATAAGGATAACAGCATGCATAATCCATTCTCCTATGTTTACAAGCTTGTCGCCAACAATCTGGGTTTGCCGCTCAAGCCCTCGATGCTGACATACATAGTCACATTCAAATGCAACGCGCGATGCCTCATGTGCGATTCATGGAAAAAGACGCATGAGGGTGAGCTTGACGCGGGGCAAATCGACGCGATGCTCGCGAAGCTGCCCCGCATGGACATGGTCAGGCTGTCTGGCGGTGAACCCTTCGTTCGCGGCGATATCGGTGAAATTGTCGCAAGTGTCGGCACACGGCTGCGGCCTTCGCTCATTCATATTACGACAAACGGCCTTCTCGGCGACAGAATCGTCTCGCTCGTCGAAAATCGTGACAGGCGTATCCCCCTGTTTCTTCTTGTGTCGATCGACGGCATGAAAGACAAGCACAACAGTGTGCGCGGTCTCAGGGATGCCTGGGAAAAAGTCAACGAAACGCTGCGCCGTCTTGCACCCCTGCGCAAAAAGTTTAATTTTCATATTTCGGTCAATCAGACCGTGGTCGATGCCGACGGGCTCGAGCAGTACCTGCGCCTCAACGATCACCTCTGTCCCTACGATATTAACAACAATCTCGTTATCGCCTACGACGAAAGCGCGACTTACTCGGCATCATCAGGGGGGGGGATACTGATACGCAACGACGCTGTATACCGCCCCTACGGGGAATTTTCCCCCGGACAGATAGACGAACTGATCACACATGCAGAGCGACTCCTCGGCAGATATTCATTCGCAGAGCGCATCGCCAAACGCTACTATCTGCGAGGTATCAGAAACCGGCTCGTGCACGGCGTCGCATCTCCGGCTTCGGCCTGTGTGGCGCTCGGTTCGCACATGCGGCTGTACCCCGACGGATCGGTTCCCGTGTGTCAGTTCAATTCGAACTGTATCGGCAACCTGCACGAACAGAACTTCGACGAAGTGTGGAAGAGTGACAAGGCGCAGTCAAGCAGGCGCTGGGTGCGCCGCTGTCCCGGCTGCTGGGCCGAGTGCGAGATTCTTCCCAGTGCCTTTTATACGGGCGATATTCTTCGGGCACTGTGATAAGGGGTGGTCTTTGAAGTTCCTTGATTCTCCATCACCGGTAAATCCAATACTCGACCTCATCCAGCTCGATACCGCTTTGATTGACGGTACTGTACTCTTTCATGATGATACCACCGTTTCTTTCGGGAATTCTTCTGCTGGCGTAATTCTGTTTGTCCACCGGATATCGCAGGTATGCAAAATTGATATTAGCTCTCGCCCAGGCGATAAGGGCCGTAACGGCCTCAAGCCCGTAAGCGTTGCCGTGGGCGCTTTTTTTGATCCATAAGCCCAGTTCCGGATCCTGTAGCCCGATATTGTGCAGACCGATGCAACCGACAAATTCGCTGTTTTCCTTTTTTATCGCGATAAGTTGCAGCGTGGTGCCGTCCTTGAGTTCCCTGATTGATGAGGCGATAAACTGCAGTGTCTCCTCTATCGTTTTTGCCGGTTTCGGGGTCATATAGCGTGTAATTTCTTCTGTAAACTCGTCAAAGATACACTGAGCGTATTGTTCGCTGATCGGAATTAGCGACAGGTGAGGGGTTTCGATTTTTACCGACAGCAGATTCATGAAGGCACCCGTTTGTTAATTGAATTTGTTCCGTAGGTTAGTGCGAATGAGTTCCGGAAAATGACAGTACAGCCATGTACTGCACATTGTTTTCTGTAATGCAACATTTATTCTTCACCGCCATTGCCAGCTCAAATTATGATTGCAATCATAATCCTTTGATGATTGCCTGTAGTTGTATTCTTTCCGGAGCCGCCAACCCATTGCTCATCCGTATGCAATAATCTGATATGAACTAGCTTGTGCTGAGGTCTATAATGATTAAAATTTTGAATTTTGTCCTGTTATTCGTTATTCTTTTCTTTCAGCTTTCACTGTGTGCCGACATCGCTACAGGTCCGTCCGGCGTTTTCTCGGCAAATTCGCAAAGCCCTTCTGTTGGCGTGCAGCTTGACCTTCCGGATTTTCGCTTCGGTGACAAATTTGGTCTCTCCTTTGGCTATTCGTTATCAACATCGAAAGACTCTTTGTATTCATCCGCTCCCGCAATGTTCGGAGTAGGTGTGATTTTTCTTGCCATTAGTTCATCGGATGACGATGATGATGACTCTGACGATCCCGCTGATGACGATGATGACGACGATGATGACAGCTCTACCAATATAATGGGTGCACTTGGTCTCCTGCTGGTACTGGTTCCGGAAAATGTGAAATTCATCTACCGTATAGACAGTAAATCCGAATGCGCTCTCGGTGTACATCCCTGGGGTTTTGACTACGATTATTCAGAAAAAGAATTTTATTACAGCAACGGATTGAGCCTGCATTACAAACGCCTGCTGTCGCAGAAAATGTATGTCAGTCCCTATGCATCGTTTCGCTACCTGTACGCCCTTGATCGCCCTGTTTTTGATATCGGTCTGTATCTTGGATATGCATTCTGAGTAAATGCATATCATTGCCGCGGTCAATATCTTGTGACAGTGCCGCGATCATGTTTTGATGCGTTCTTTGTAAAGGTCGTCCCTGAACTTAATCTGCCAGACGAGACCACTGTTCGTATTGGCCGATATACTGCCATGCAGTTGCGCAGTGGCAATTTCCCTTACCAATTGCAGTCCCAGCGATTTTGTTTGAAAAATACCGATGTCTTTCGCAACACCCACGCCGTCGTCGCCGATGATCAGCGTCACTTCGTTTTTTCCGGAACGTTTCATGATAACCGAGATTGTT
>JAEWVL010000407.1 GCA_023396665.1 Spirochaetota bacterium | reverse complement strand
CTGATAACCGATATGTAGGGATCATGATATTTCTTAGCCAGATATTCAAACAGTTTGTTCGCCTGATATTCTTCTTCGTTGCCGAGATTGAGGTTTTTATGAATACGAATCGCATTCTGGGCTTCATGTGTTGTTTTTCTGGAACGGTGCACTTCAAAGAACAGAAAGAGAAAAGCGAAGGTGAAAAAAGCCGAAGCCAGAGCGATGGTAAACAGTAATTTGTTGTTCTTTTTAATGGCAATATGTGAAATTCTAAATTCAAGCGGAGCATTCAGCGCATCAATAGAACTGGTTAAGAGTTCGATTATTTTCAGCCGATGCCGGTGAACCTTGTCGGTGTCGGCGATGTTCATCTTGTATTTTATCAGCCACCACTCGGGAACAAAAAAGTCAGACACGGGTATACTGATCTTTTTGTATCTCGAATCAACGTCTATTACGGCCGTATAGTAGTTGAATAAATTCTTTCGTTGCAGGGCGATCGGTTTTTTCAGCGAGAATCTTCTGATCTTCTGCTGTGCGGCATCAGTCATCAAATTGACTTTTAATGAAGTCTTTCTGGAAGCCTTTGCCTCAATCTCAAGTATATCAAAGCGTGAAAGGGAAAGATTTTTTTCATAAGACGGGAAAAGACCGAGACCGGCATAAGGGAAAGTATAGCCTTCTTTAAGAACATAGTCGATTCCGATTTCAGATGGAGTGTCAATCTGGTCAAGTACGATAGATTTTCCCCCGTCGGTACGATCGGTCACGCGATAGCCAAATCTCGAATTTGACGGAAAAATAACCACAGGCCGTATAAACTGCCATGGAAGAAATATCACACTGAAAACGATTATCGGTAAAGCAAACAACACCGTTTTTTCGCTGATTGAGAAGTTTCCGGTTTTAAACATTCATATTTCCGTCTGTCTTAGTATTATTTCCGGAAAAGCCGATAGAAACAGTTTCAAGATCTGAGCTCCGTTTCTCAAAATAATCACAGCAGTCTGTGAAACAGCCCCATTTCACAGTATCAGTGTATATGTGCAACTCAAAAAAACTACAGTATAGCCAAAAATAATTATAAAGAAATCTCGAATAATGACTCCCGGAGTGTTTATAAGCTCATTTTTCATTGGAATAGTATTCAAGGTTCTATTGGATAATTTTGATTTTCAGAGATTCAGGTTAGCCTGTGCCAATGGCAATAATAAAGTTACCCAATTATCCAAATGAAAGCAAATAGCGGGAGAGTCGTTTGTTTGCGGTAATCTGATGTTTTTTGGAAAGTTAACGCTTTTCCTCGCAGGAGAGAGGGCAGAATAGCTGGGCGGCTATTCTGCCTTCTCTGCGAGTTAAGACGCGCAGTGCTGGGAGGTCGGCAATATCGGGAGGGACATACCAACGGTTCCCATGGATCTATTGTCGGCATCACCCCTGGATTTTCTTTAGTGAAAAATGAAATAAATTACAGTAAAATAAGGAAAATTCTGGCCGATATCCATCATTTTGTAAATGACACGGCATTGAAAACATCAATTTTTCAGAATCTCACTCCTGCTTTGAAAATGCATTGCAGATCGCTAAGTTTGCATAAATAATCATTGTTTACTCTGGCAGAAGGACTGCTCTCCACATCGAGCGCTATACTGATATAGAAGTGTTCTGTGGTGTATGTTAATGAATTCATATAAATAATTTTTCCCAATCCGAATATAGTGAGCTTTCCTGTGCCCTGGTCTTCATCAACATGCGAGCGAAATACAATTGATGGACCAAGTTCTGCCCCAAAGGAGAAATTCAAATAAGGTCCCAGAAGGAGGACATACTTTCCGCCGAATAAAGGTGAAAAGCTCCAGAATGTCACAGAGCTGAAGTTGTAATTAGTATCAAAAAAATCATCTGAAACCCGCTCGTCAAAGATGTTGCTGTCATTGTTTATTGATACAAAATCTGAGGAAAAACCCGCACAGAAAGCCCCCCCCCTGTTTTTGCTTTTTTCATTGCCCAGGTAAATGTTTTTAAGTGAGATATTGTCGTTAAAATAATAGAGAAAGGTATCGGTCGCCTTAATCACTTCCATTGATGGATAATATATACGGGAATCGTCAAGATTTGAAGCTATGCTGGTCCCTTTGATCACGTTTACAGAAAATCTGTTAAAGAACACATTATCTGTCATAATGACATCAAGGTAGTAACGCTCACTTTTCGACTGTTTTTGTTCACTGTTACAAAGATGAAGAAAGGTGGCGTTACATCCAATCCAATCGTAGCTGACAAAGAAGCCGAAACCAACCAAAGCAGCTGAATTGTATCTGAGTTGAGTGGAATTACCGCTTAGTTCTACAGCGGATAGAAGCGGAGAAATGCTAAGCCCTGCCGTCAAATCCTTATTATCATTTGAAAGCAGTTCCCGGGAAAAAATTCGCAGCGGAAAAAAAAACAAGATCAGAAGTATTATGATGCTTCGCTTTATGAAGACTTTCATATTACTGTTTTCCCCTCTTTGCATCGTCGCTTGTTTTCATACATCGCCGAATCGGCGGTGGAAATGATTTTCTGAAACTGTTTGTGCGTCAGCTCGTCTTCGGTGCAGCAGGTGGCTGAACCAATACTTGCCGAATATGTGACATACAGGTGGTCAGCATCCGAATGTTCATCGGATTGAACGGTAATTTGAACCCTTGAAGCTGCAATCTCTTTTTTTAATTGCTCTTTCAGACGAAGGGCTTTTGTTTCCGGACAACGGGGCAATATTACAAGAAATTCGTCGCCGCCGAATCTGACTATGTAGTCGTTATGGCGAAAGACGCCGCCCATCAATGCAACAATATCCTTGAGTATCATATCACCAGTATGATGTCCGTAGGTGTCGTTAATCTGTTTAAATCCATCCAGATCCACCAGCAGTACCGAGTAAAATCCCCCCAGACTTTGCTGGATAAGTGGAAGAATGTTGCGATTAAACGCCTTAGTCATGGGATCATGCAGGCTTTCTTCACGGTAAAGATCTGCTCGTTGTTTTTCAACAAGCAGTTGTCGGTAATTATGAACAAAGTCGATTATTATATATGCTGAAGTCATCATAACCATAGTGATAAATCCATAATGTGAAACATAATAGGTAGCTGGAAGAAAAAATTCTGAAAGAATGTCGTTGAGAGTACAGAATAAAGCGACAGTCACACCGGTAATGAGAACAGGAAAACCTGTTTTACGATGCTTGTGAAAAAGCAATTGAAAAAAAGCATAAAACGGCAGCGGAAGCAGTGTCAGGTAAGTGATGGTATAGACATTTTTAAGCGCAATCATAT
>JAEWVL010000043.1 GCA_023396665.1 Spirochaetota bacterium | reverse complement strand
ATGTCTTTTTCTGCAATATTTCCAGATCTTTTGTACTCAGGCTCTTTGCCTGTCCTGAGCCTGTCGAAGGTTTTTTCAGATACTCAAAGGCTTCACAAAGAAAGCCTGCCGAACCGACAGCACCATCATAGATTCTCTGCCCGATATGCGGAGCGACAACTTTGACAATTGTTTTTATGAGTGGCCGGGGCGTATAGTATTCACCGCCGTTACGACCGGCATTTCCCATGTTCTGGATTTTGCCTTCGTACAGGTGGCTCATCTCATGCTTTTCTGTTTTGGACTGGAAACGCAGATCATCAACAAGGTTCAATATTTCCCGCAGATTGTAACCGCTCTGAATCTTGTTTTTCAGCTCATTGAAAATTTCACCTATTTTGTATTCTATCGTTTCCGGGCTTTCGGCACTGACTTTGAACTTCTTGAAATAGGGGAAAAGTTTATGATCAACGAAATCCTTTACATCATCTCCGGTTAAAGCCGCATGATGGTCAAGTTTTCCGTCCTTTTTAGGAGCTGCCCACACATTCCAGCGGTATTCATTTTCAATGATGGGAGTGTATGTTTGCCCGGATAGTTCAGCAGATGTTTTTCTGTCTTTTTCAAAGTCATCGAGGTACTTCAGAAACAATATCCATGAAGTCTGTTCCACATAATCCAGTTCACTCGAACAGCCCGCGTCTTTGTGCAAAATGTCGTCTATGTTCTTGAAGGTCTGTTCAAACATCTGTTTCCTCTTTTGTTAATCCTTTTCTTCAGCCTTTTCAAACAGCGCGCTTTAAGCGACACAAGTGAAACTCAGGATCATGATTAATTCTGAGGATTCTGCTTTGGGTACAAAACCATTTGTAATCAATACAGGTTTTCACTGTTCGTTTAATTTCGTAACAATTCATTTAACAAAGTCAACCATGTTTTATTGCCATAAATCCCCCATCACCTTTCATCAAATGCGCAATATTACTCATATGTATCTGCGATTAGCACTTCGATTATAGCATAAAAACTTAAAAATACCAATCATACAACTACAGCTTACAATCGCATATCACCTATGTCATCGTTATTGAGCTTTTCACGATTGAAAGAAACTGAACGGGCGAAGAAATTTGAACTCTATGGAGGGGGTTTGCTGCGGACAAGCCATGCTAGTAACGTTATGCGCCAATGACAGCGGTTTCAGTACATACGGCAATATAGCGCATAACAGTTACCTGATTTTCAGGTAACTGTTAATTTCAGCACTGCCCTGGAATCGACCTCAGAACCGAAGCTATACAACTTACAAACGAACACATCCCCTGTTTCAGTTTCTGCCGATCGCACCTTTCGAGCGAAGATAGTCTTCAATCTTTTTGTTTTTCCGCTTGATGGCGGTTTCGAGCAGATATTCGTTTGCAGGTCTGGCAAGAAAATTCACATCGGCTCCGGCTTCGACCAGCAATACAAGCGCTTCATAATGCGAGCGGTCAACCGCAAAGCCAACGGCGGGATACTTATACAGATCAAGCACATCGATATCCGCTCCGCTTTCAAGCAGCACTTTCATCGCATCCACTGCATTGCGGTCCGTCGCCTCCATTAACGCCGTAGAGAAGATTTTGTTGGTGTTCACGTGATTCACATCGGCACCCTTGTCCAGAAAAAGCCTGACCAGCTCTGCATTATTCGCCGCGGCCGCAAGCGAAAGAGGCGCCAGACCGTTTTGATCGCCTCTTGCGATGTCGGCGCCGGCATCGGTCAACAGCCTGACGGCTTCCGTGTTATTGCCGTATAGCGCGATATGCAGCAGGGTGTTTTTTGTATTTCCGATAGTGGCATTCGGGTCCAGTCCGCGTTTCAGATATTTGGCAAGAGCCTTCATGTTATTCTCTCTGAGTGCATCCGCCGCCTTTTCTGTCAGTGCGAGATTAGCCGCCCCATCTGCTGTATTCGTGCACGAAATGAACAGCAGACACAAAACCGATATTGAAAGCAGCAGCAAGTGAATATGTTTTTTCATGTCATCCTCCTTCCTTCCATATAAATAAACAGCAAAACTCAAGCCATGGATAAGCTAAAGACGCACAACGAAGCGATTAATCAGCGCCATAAGCTATATTATAATATATTATACTGTTTTATAACACATTACAACATATTATAATATGATGTCAAATAGTATTTATTTATGCCTCATCATTATCCCCCCGAAAAAAAACACAAAAAACCCCAGCAAAACCGCTTCTCAAAACGTTATATAGCAGTACAAATGAGGGGGGGATAATGATCTCGACGAGTATCAACATAAACGCTGTTTTGCTTGCACGGCTGCGCGAAGGGGCGGTGCGTCTTGCCATAGACGAAAGCACTCTGCTGTCGATGCTTTTGCAGAAATCGCGCAAGCTCTTCGGCACCGAAGCTATCTGCGGACGCGCGGTACGCTACCAGCGCGGCTGCGATTCGGCCAGCTATCGGATTCATCACATTGATCTGAACGATACCGACTACGAGATCGCGACTTCAAGAAGATACATTTTCAAGATTTCCGTCAGTTTTCTGTTCTCTCTCGCCATTGTTCTTTTTCTGGATGAGATTATTGAAGAATGGACAAAAAATCGAGGCAAGTCGGAACAGGCATGGAAGGCCTACCTAACTAACATTCACTATTCAGGGTTTGAGATATCGCATTTTCATGGTGATCTGGCTGAATTCTGGCAAATACCCTGGCCAAAAGGACCGGAAAAAGAAGCAAAACCAGGCACCTGAGAAAAATGGTACAAAAATAATACGTTTTTCCCGCAATTTGCTGTATGTTATTCTCTAAATCAACTGCGTCATCTTTTACTCATGAGTGATGCACAAGAAGCGGTTTTACTTGAAAGTTCGCGCACACATCGCATCGCACTAAGGGGGCTTGTTGTGAATGATAAGGGCAAACAGATACTTCTTATCAGCAATGCA
>JAEWVL010000298.1 GCA_023396665.1 Spirochaetota bacterium | reverse complement strand
GCGGAACTGACAGGCTACACCTTTGTTGCCGGTGAAGACGGACAATCAAATCGCGGTGTTAGCTGGCCCTCGTCGCGCTTTACCGCTGTCGGCACAGATTCGATAAAAGATGAGATGACCGGCCTTGTCTGGCTGAAATCGCCCGATTCTACGACGCGTACCTTCGCAAAAGCCATTACATGGTGCGAAGAGCTTTCAACAGAAGGTGCTACGGTAACTGACTGGCGCCTGCCCAATGTGCGCGAACTGCGCAGCCTGGTGCATTATGGCCAGAGCAACCCCTACGCATGGCTGAATGGCCAGGGCTTTACAAATATGTATTCGGATTATTGGAGTTCGACGACCTCTGCGCACAATACGGGCGAAGCGTGGGGCGTCGATATAGTAGGGGAAGCAGTCTATAACTATAAGATATCCACCTACTACGTGTGGCCTGTGAAGTCAACTACAAGACGGCTGCCGGTTACCGGTCAGACAACCGTGTATATGACAAATGATGACGGAAGCTATCGGGCAGGTGCCGATGTGCCCTCGACGCGTTTCTGCGACAACGGTGACGGCACAGTCACCGACAACATGACCGGGCTTATGTGGCTGAAAAGCCCGGATTCGATGGCTCAAACCTGGGAACATGCAATCACCCACTGCGAAGGCCTTGTGTCCGCGGGTCATAGCGACTGGCGAGTGCCCACAGTACACGAGCTTGAAACGCTTGTTAATTATGCCCAGAGCGCCCCTGCAACCTGGCTAAACCAGGACTTTTCGAATGTGAAAAATAGTTATTACTGGAGTTCGACAACGTATGCGCCCAACACAGGTAGCGCATGGTCCGTCAGTATGGATAGCGGCGGCGTGAGCATAAGCAATAAGGTGGGCGTCAACTACGTGTGGTCTGTGCGCTCTGCGGCAGCGGATTGATTATTTGATAATTTGGTTCTTTGGTTCCGTTACTAAATCGAAGATTTAGTAACGGGGTTGATCATTTGGGGCGGAAGCGGTGTTACGATGGGCTATTGCACCCCGGTTAGCGTGTTGACGGCAAGCTATTCAGACTCGCCAGCCACCGGTCTCGTGTGTTGGTACAATTGCAACAGCAGTTCGGTAACCCATGCGGCTAAGGGTAAGAGAGCCAATGTGTTGGGGCTTTTTAGACATGAGCGGCAATGTGTGCGAGTGGGGGTTTGACTGGTATCCCGTTTCGGGTCGTATGTTTTGGGGTGGTGGCTTCAATGATGTGGCTGACGGTGCGCAGCTTGGTGGCGTTGACGGCGGCAGCCTGTATGGCGCGTACAGCAACCGTAAAAAAAACGCAGTAGAGCCACACGCATACATCTTCAATTTTATGACGGGGGGGATGTTTGCCTTTCTCCTCCCTTCGTAAAAAATACCCCTTGCCGCATGCCATCAGCCGTAGATACAAGTGAAACTCTGCCGACAAGAAATGCTGTGCTGCCGCCATACTGTTATCGGGCGCTGATGCAAGTTTTGCCGGTGCCGGCACAATCTGATCCGGTGCCGATATAAAATGAGTCGGCACCGACATGATTTGACCCGGTGCCGATATGATTTGTACCGGCGCCGATAAGATTTGAGTCGGCGAGAACCCTCATGCTATCGGGGGGGGATATGTTCTACTTCGAATTCTGTCCCCTCTGGTTTTCGTTTTTAGAAAAAGTAATACTTTGTTTTTGAATTCAATTCATATGTATGAAAACTTACTTGATTTCTAACCAGTATGTTGATAAATTGTCAACATACTGGTTATTTTTATGAAATACAACGAATTTGATTATCTAAGCCTGCTTCAAGAACTCAAAGATTACAATTATCCTCGCAACAGGATTCGCACACTTCTATTACAAAAAAAGATCACCCGTGTCAAAAAGGGAATATATGTTCGCGAGTTATCCGCGGCTTCTTTGGAAGTTCTCGCAAATATGATATACGGTCCCTCTTATATTTCACTAGAATATGCTCTCGCCGGATATGGACTGATACCCGAGGCGGTGCGTACACTGACGTGTGTCACAAGTTCGCGCAACCGTATTTTCGACACTCCGGCGGGGCGGTTCAGTTATATATTTCTTCGGCAGGAGTATTATCCCAACGGCGTTACTATTGAATATCTTCCCGACGGCCGCAGCTTTCTCATAGCGACAGCTGAAAAGGCTCTTGTTGACAGGGTCTATTTTGAAAAGGGAATATTCACTAAAAAAGAGATGAGAGAATTTCTTTTCGACAGTCTTCGTCTTGATGCTGAAAGAGTAGCTTCCCTCAATACTTATTTGCTCGAAAGTATTCTTGCTCATTACAGCGAGCAAAGTATGAAAATTTTAAGAGAAGTGGTGAGCGAACAAAAATGAATGAAGCGATTATGACAATGATTCGCAGGGCAAATCCGCAGACACTTGCCGCTCATGAGCGTGTGCTGCGGGAGATTATTCAGCAGATAGCTCTTCTCGGCTTGTGGCGTGCCCGATTTTTTGAACACGCGGCTTTTTATGGTGGAACCGCTTTGCGTCTTCTCTATGGACTCGACCGGTTTTCAGAAGATATCGATTTTTCTCTTCTATCTCCTGATGCAGAATATACTCTTGAGCCTTCAATTGAATGTATTCGCAGGGAACTTGCGTCTTTCGGCTTTGATACTGAAATCGAATCAAAAGGGGGCGACCCGATCGATTCGGCGTTTATCCGGGCAGACACAAAAGTGCATCTCTTGAAAATCGGTGCTGAAAAAAATATAAGCGGCAATGTTCCGCACGGTCAGCTGATGAAGGTTAAATTTGAGATAGACACTAATCCTCCGCCTTTGTTCACAACGGAATCACGCTTCATTCTTGAACCGGTTCCTTTTAGCGTTCGCGTGTACTGTGCCGAAGATCTCTTTGCGGGAAAAATGCATGCCATACTATTCAGATCGTGGAAAACCCGTGTAAAGGGCCGCGACTGGTACGATCTTATCTTTTTCATCAAAAACACGATTCCGCTTCATCTTGATCATCTTGCCGAAAGGATGAAACAGACGAAACATCTGGATCATGATAAACAGCTGTATACTGCCGATTTCAATGCTCTTCTTGAAAACCGGATAGCTTCAGTTGACTTCAAACGCGCTCGCGAAGATGTTGCTCCTTTCATCAACGACCCGTCGCAGCTCGATATATGGTCTGCGGAATTTTTTAATAGCATCTGTTCAAAGATAACATTCTCGTAAGGTTTGCATATGAGGTCGCTGTAGATTTTGTTCTTCCGCCAATATTCCCGCAACATCTCACGCAATTTCAAATTCTTCTACGATGGTTCCTGTCTGCGCGACAACTCAGCATCAAAATCCCGGTAGTTTATACCTGAGAATCACCTCGTCAGTTGACTTGTCGATTTCAATTGACTTGGTGCTGCTTTCAGGTGTCAGCGTTTTTCCGGATTGCCGTGGTCCCGTGATTGTCACTACCGGATACTGCGATGCGAGAGACTGTGTTTTTGTTTCCTTTGATCTGAATGCTTCACAATTTCTTGTAGGAGGGGAAAATATTAAAGTACTGAATAATGTTTGGTAAACTTATCTATTCTCATTGGCTGGTATCTGAGTCTTTTAAGTGGTTATCTGCTTTATCAAGGATATTTTTTGCAAAACAGAAAAATCGTTCAGTTACTTCAAGACTCGGTTTCCCGTTCGGTAAAAGGCCTATAGCTGAAGGGTACCTGGCGTCGGTGTATACATCTTCAGCCGCGGTCAGCCAATCCTTAACCGGCTTTTTCATAGAGCACTCTGCCGGTTCTTTCAATCTCGTTGTAAAATGAAGTTCTCATTTTTCTCAATGCTTCAAATTCACCCGATGTATACACGACAAGATCGATCGCCTTCCGGCGTGATAATGAATAAATGGTTTTGCGTACGTGTGAGCTTAACATCATTTTTTCGTCGTAGGATGAGGGTATAATATCGCTGTCGAGTATGACGAGAATATCGATGTCGCTGTCCGCATTATGTGTTTCGCTTGCATACGATCCGAAGAGAATTATTTTTACAGGATCAAGAAGCGAAATATTTGAAATGATTTCACTTAACAGTAAAGACGTCTGTTTTTGTTGCAATGCGTTATCCATGTCAGAAATGTATTGGGCTTTGACAAAGTGTCAACTCAAAAAGAAGATTTGGTTACGGAGCTGGTTATTATTCTACCGGCGTTTTGGTACAACCTTGTAGCAGAATATTGCACTGATCTTGCCGAACTATCAAGAGTGGTCTTCGAGTGGAGTCATCTACGTTTTCCTTATTCCACCATATCTCGTGGCTGCCGGCTGCCTGCCGTTTGAACGCAAATCCAAAAGACTTCAGTTTCCGAGTAATCTCTCTATATGTGAAACCCGCCAATCGGCCCATTCTCAAATACCGATAATAAGGGGGTAGTCAAACTTATCTAATGCATCGGTTTGTGAGTCAGATGGCTGCAAATTCAGTTCTTCCAGAAGCATTCTTGCCACATCGCACGCAATTTTGATTGTTTCTGCGATGGTTCTTCCCTGCGCGACAAGACCCTGTATCTCGTCCGATGTAGACAGGTAAACTCCTTCAGGAAGTTTTTCAATATGAAGATGTATCATTCTTTCCATAATACTTCCTGCTCTGAGATCAGGTTTGTGATCCTATTGTAATTATCAAAGTGTACTTTAGTCTCTATAGAAAGGATATAATAAAAAATTGGCCTCTTTCCAGTTTTTTGGGATTCAGAGACAATCATAAACTGAGCGAATATCTCTAAAATTGAACTGCTGAAATATTTTCAACCTTAGATACTCGAAATCTTTATACCCATAAGCC
>JAEWVL010000216.1 GCA_023396665.1 Spirochaetota bacterium | reverse complement strand
CCGCAGAAGACGAACAGGAAGATGCCGCCGCCAGGGACAGGATCGCGCTCAACAACCGTTCGAAGATCAAGGCTCCTCTGCAACGCTCGGCATTGTTTTCTTTTCTTTTTAAAGAACTGTTTTTGATACTCAAAAACTACGGCCCGAACTCTGATCATATGACGGTTCGTTTTTCGCTTATCCCCCTCTCGGTGTCGATGAACCCCGAACTGCAACAGCTTATCAACGACAACTACATCAATTCGGCCTCAGAACTGCAGAAATTTCTCGCCTATGCGGCGCAAAACGGATGGCAATATTTATCTAAATTTGAATACAACCTGCTCGTTCTGTTCGGGGAAATGTGCAGAAAACTCGCCTCGCTTAACCCGCGACTCTTTGTCGCGGCAAAACCCTTCAACTCAGACAAGTTCTGCTCCTTCGAGCGCCTTTATCTTGCCTGCCGGAAAGAGGATCATTATCCGCAGATGATAGTGCAGGCGATGCAGACGGTCGCAACGAAGTCATCCGAATACAGCAACGCGCTGCAGCTTCATACGATGCTCACCCACAAGATTCTTTTCCGTGTCACGCGACCCGGCATGCAGGAAATTCTGGCGGCTATCAATTCGGTCTTCTTCAGAAAACAGATTTTCTTTTCTTCGCTGTACCGTTCATCTTCAGTGCCGGTTATTCCGTCGAGCGATTTCGATTGTCCGGCGGAGGTGCGAAAGAATATCAATATCTTTATAGAACAGCAGAAGAAACGGATTATAGAATTTGAAAACGAGCTCTCGTCGGTTCTGCGTTTCGAGGAACACATCCGGTTTAAGCCGGACAACACCTTCGATTTTACGCTTCTGCGCCATTACTACGAGAAGGCGCACAAGAATACAGGTTTTGAAGAAAGCGGATCCTGCCCTCCGCTTTTTACGCTGAAAATTCTGCAGCTTTTTCTCACGCTTTTCGAAGCGCCCCTGAACGGCGAAATTCACATCACCAAGGGGAAGACGCTGCAACTGTTCGCTCCCGAGCTGTTTCAGTTTGAACTGAACAAGATACGATCCTGTGCCGAAAAACTGGCGAGACTGCATTATGCTCACAAAAATATCGATCGGGAACGTTTTGCTCTGCTTCTTAACTCGCTTAAATCGGGCACCGAGGGTGAAATAGAGCTGATGCAGCTGATCGGAGAATCGGTGGATGCGCTGTTTTTTCTGGCCGAGAAACTCGTAAACGTACAGCGCTTTCACAGTGCGGGAGAGGAAAAGCCGGTGGATGCGGCGATGATAACGACGAGGAAGCTCAGTGTGCCGGGCTACTACGAAGAGTTGGATCATCCTCTTTTTCGCGGAATGACTGTCAGGCAGTTTCTTCACGACATATGCTCGGTCTCTCTGCTTTTTGCCGCATTTATGAACGACAAGCGTCTCTCGTCGCTTCTCTCACAGAAAGAAAAGTTATCGAAAGATCTGGAGGCGACCAGGGAGAGCTTTTGCCGGGTCGCCACGGAAAGAACTGTCAGCGAGTTTTATTCGGCCTTCGGTCTCAGGTATCCCCCCGTAACCGAGTAAAAGAGATCTAATAAAACCATGCAATTATACGCCCGAATACTGCCTGCGAAAACCGGGTTACAATTCGCTTAAGTGCCGACCTTTCAGGCATCACTAATATAATTTGTTGCTCAAGAAAAACAATTGCCACAACAGAGCATAATGAGATATCATGACACAAAACAGCATGATTTCGCCCAAGCATTCGCCCGCCCCTGTCACGCGTTTTATGTCGGTACCGGGCGACTGCCTTTTGCAAAATATGCGAAGATTCTGACTGCTATGACGGAGAACTAATGAATAAATCTATTCTGCGCAAATTAATACCGGCACTGATTCCGCTTGTTCTGCTTGGCATATTTCTGCTCTGTTTTGTTTTTCCGCAGTATGTGCCCCTGCTTCAGGTGCCGATTGAGAAATATGAGGGTCTCGGTTCGACTTCTTTCACGGTAGAGGCAAACACAAAGGGAAAGCCGGCAAAAATCGCTTTTGTTATGAAAGATGTCCCCGCCGGAACGGCACCCGGCGGCTGCAATGACATACCCAACGAAGTTGTTGTCGAGAAAGCCTTTCGCATCGGCGAAAGCGAAGTTACCGCCGGACTGTGGAGTGCCATTTACAAATCATCACAAAGCGCCGGCTATCTTATCGGAGACCGCAATCCCAACGGGAAATTTCCCCAGGACGATCACCCTGCCGTCGGCGTCAGCTGGCGCGACGCCATCGTCTGGTGCAACGCTCTCAGCGAAGCCCTCGGTCTTTCACCCGTCTATTTCGATGACGAGGCCTTTCAGAAACCGATCCGCTCCTATTTGACTCTGCAATATTCGAACGACCGTGTCTTTATTAATCCCGACGCGAAGGGATTCCGGCTGCCGAGCGCCGACGAATGGGAACTGGCAGCGCGCTACATCGACGGTAAAACCTGGACCCCGGGCGGTCACCCGAGCGGCTCTCCGCACCCTTACTACTCTGTCTCACGCACACGCAATTATGCAATATTTAATGACATCGGCACCCAGAAGGTGAAAACGCTCGGTCCCAACCGCCTGGGTGTCTACGATATGAGCGGCAATGTCTGGGAGTGGAACTTTGACAGCTTCAGCAACACCGATGATGAAAACAGTAGCGACGCGCAAAAACGTGTCGTTCGCGGCGGCAGCTGGATGAGTGGCCCCTATCGCCTGCAGATCGGCGGACGATTCGGTACCCTGCCCTACTCGATAGAGAACGGTCAGGGCTTTCGTCTCGCCATGAACGCGCAATAAAACGAAGGCAATACTGAAGCGCAGTAAAGGAGAACCGGATGAAGATAAAGATAAATGACCGCATGGTGACAACGATTCTGCTTGTACTTGTTCTTCTCACGGGCATCGCCTTACGCGGCATCTTCGCCCATGCCAAAAACACCTGGCATGTTGACGAGGGGATAACGGTCGCGATGACGAACGGCAATTGGGCTCCCGGCAAGGGAGCTCCTGTCGAAGACGAATGGGTAAGTGCCGACGAACTGCACAATCTTACCTTTAATTACCGCATGGAAGCGGCGAAAGACGTTGAGTACGACAAAATAAGCCGCTCAACCGCTTTCGACGTACACCCCCCGCTTTACTACTGGGTCTTCGCGAAAATGCGCCATATTCTCGGTGTCCGCAACTATCTTTTCACGGGTTATCTGCTCAACATCATTCTCTTTGCAATATCTGCACTGATCTTCGGCGCAACAGTACGCCTTGTTTTCAGGGAGCCGCTTACCCTGCTTTTCTGCATGTGCTGTTTCGTTTTTTCTTCGGGTACGCTCTCGATGACGATTTTTCTTCGCATGTACGAGATGCTGCAAACATTTTCACTGCTTTTTTTCGCAAGTGCGCTGCTCGTCGTTTTTTCAAAACGCGAAGGCCGTACAACACAAAACCGCGTCGCCATGCTCGCCGCGGGAACACTCGGACTGGCAGTGTCTTCGTATCTCGGTCTTCTGACACAGTATTATTTTCTGCTGTTTATTGTCCCTGTATGTATTGCCGCACTGGTCTATCTTGTATACAAAAAGGATTTTACGTCGCTCATGTGGGGACTTTTCGCCGTCATTGCGGGTCTTCTGTTCTCGTACAAAACCTTTCCAGCGATGATCGAGCATCTGACAGGATCGTACCGCGCCAAGCAAAGTATGCACAATCTCGCCAAATCGGACTTTACGAGCAAACTGCTTAATCTGTTAACCTACGAATCGCTGGTATCCAAAAACCTTATTCCCTTTGCTCTGCTTATCGCCGTTATCGCCCTTGCTGGCTTCATTTACTATCAAAACAGAAAAGCGCAATCGGGTACGAAAAAAGACAAGCCTTCACCCGACGAAGCCATGAGCGTCGTTTTTTATTTTTCGACAGCGGTACTGATTTTTACGCTTATCGCTATTTCTTTTTCTGCGCCCTACAAGACGGTGCGCTACGTCGTCTCGTTCTTCCCCGTCTATATACTTGCTTTTGCCGGCTTTGTCTATCAGCTGCTGCCGCGCAAGAAAGCGCTCATCATGCTGTGCGCCGCGGCTCTATGGGTAACCCTTCACGGGGCTATGCCCGCCAACCTCTGTCATTTTCACGAAGACTACGAGCTCGACAAAAATCCCTATTACATGAACGACAACAATCCTCTCATTATAGTTGCGACCCCGCAGGGAATAAGCTGGAAAAACATGCTGCCCTATATCAATCTTCGAGGCTCTAAGCCTGTCTACCTGACTGAGCTGCCGATCGGAACCGATGTTACCGGCCCCTTGCTCGATATTGCGAAGACTTCCGGCGGCAACACCGTCTATGCTCTCGTCGACAATTACATCAAGGTCGAACCGAAATTCGAGCGAATCGGCTGGTACGGATTCTATCACGTATACAAAATTGATTTAGAGTGAAGAGAAAGCGCGGCGGCGATCGATGGCGGCAAAGCAATTGATCAGTAAAGTCTAATTGCCTGCATGTAATTTATTTTGTCTGTCTTTGTTATCTTTCTGCAATGCACCCAGTACTATCAACGCGATGTAGATAACGATAGCGACGGAATCGATCAGGGTTGAGCTTATGCCTTGCATGTCCATAAGCAATGTGCTTGCAAAAATGACAAGCCAACGCGCGGCTATTATTGCAGCAATCATGAAGGCCGCGAATGTAACCTTGGCGGCATCTTTGATAAAAGCCATTATCAGAAAAGCAACACCAAACACCAGGTTTTCTACAGATATGATATGCCAGATGTACAAGACGCTTGTTTTGGTTGACAGCTCCAGATTTGCGGCGGCAATCAGAGGCAATACGTTTGTGTGGCCGTTAAGCGCATGCGTAACACAAAAAAGCAGCGAAAGAGTTCCGACAACTAAATAGTATATATTGACTCTCATAAATCATCTCCCCCCTGCATTTTGTTGAACGAATAATGAAAACAGTTAATTGTCAATAGTAATAAATAATCAAAACGATCATTGTGGGTAATAATTTTTACACGTTGAGCATTATCAACATGATAAACCCTGGTATTCTTTGAAAAAAAGTAAAATAAATTTGCCGTTTCAATATCTACGCCGTATTATTTCAGAATAAACACAAACAAAACACTGCAAATTCTCATGTGCAGAATATTCAGGAAACGAACAATGGATTTACCAAATAATCTGCAATACAAAATGAACTGCCGGTGCTACATGTTTTTGCATGTACACGGGCGCCGCTTGCATTTCCTCTCATTACTCGCCATTTTTGTACTATTCTAAGTCATTTCCTTTACCATCACGTTTCATGTCATACATACTTGCTCACGGCCTCATTGTGAACAGCCGGTGTAATCGCGTATAACGCTCGTTATTTCGTGAGGATTACGCATCGTTTTGAAGCCCGTTAACGCGGCGCTCAATTTGGCATCGACGTCATTTTCGACACTTGCGGATGCTTCTGGCATCGCGATGTGTTTTTGTATTAGAACCTAAAAGTCTTATAATCAAACGGAGGAACAATATGAGATTGGGGATACGGGGAAAGCTTTTATCGGGTTTCATTGCCGTCGCCTTGCTGGCAGCCGTCGTTGGCAGTGTCGGCATATTCCAGATGGGGCGGCTTGCCAAAAATACAGATTATATGTATCACAAATGCACAACACCGCTTTCTGTACTGATCAATATGACGGAAAACTTTATGAACATCAGAATTCTCGCCTATCAGATGCTGATGGCTGATGGAAAACAAGTTAACATTTACGTTAGGGAATGCGACACCCTGTTTGAAAAACTTGAAGCGAATGTTAAGCAATTTGAATCAGACATTTCAACGGATGAATGGAAACAAAAGTATGTCGTCTTTAAAGGCAATATCAGTGAATATAACGATCTGCTCACACTGTTTGCCGAATACAAGAGCAAAGGCATGATTGCCGAATACGGGGAGCTTGTTCCGAAAATGCAGGAAGTATCACTCACACTTCAGGCGACAATCATCGAAATGACAGACGTGAAAGAATCGTTCGCAAAACAAACCTTCGATGAAAATAACCGGATTGCATCCTTTAGCGATTTAATCATGATATCTGTCGTCATTTTTGCTTTCGCAGCCGCGATTGCACTTGGTGTCATACTTACATTTTCCATTTTGAAAGTTGTCAAATCAATCGATTCGGGTGCAGATCAGGTCGTGGCCGGAACAAATCAGGTTTCAACTTCTTCGGAACAGTTGTCTCAGGGAGCCAACGAGCAGGCCGCAAGTGTGGAGGAAATTTCCAGTTCGGTCGAGGAGATGGCAGCCACGATAAAACAGAACGCCAACAACGCCGATGAAACTGAAAAAATAGCAACCAAAAGCGCTTCGGATGCAATGGAGGGCGGCGAAGCAGTGCGTATGACCGTTAAGGCGATGAAGGAAATCGCTGATAAAATCAGCATTATTCAGGAAATCGGACGCCAGACAAATCTATTGTCACTCAACGCTTCAATTGAAGCGGCTCGCGCCGGTGAACACGGAAAAGGCTTTGCCGTTGTCGCCAGTGAGGTACAGAAACTGGCTGAACAATCGGCATCGGCGGCAAAAGAAATAAGTCAGCTTTCCGGCTCAAGTGTCGACATCGCCGAAAAAGCCGGCTCAATGCTCGACAAACTGGTTCCTGACATTCAGAAAACGGCAGAACTTGTTTCAGAGATAAATATGGCCAGCAACGAGCAGGCTAACGGCATACAGCAAATAAATATCGCCATTCAACAGCTCAATTCCGTGGTTCAGGAGAACGCATCAGCTTCGGAAGAACTTTCAGCAACCGCAGAAGAATTATCTTCACAGACAATGCAGATGAAAGAGGCAATAGAATATCTGACTACCGGAAGAAGCGGCATACAACAGTCGTCTCCGTCATATAAGCCCTCGAAAATCAGCAAGGTTTCGACCCAAAATCAAAGTGAATTCATACACGCGGATTCATCGCATCAGTACGAACATGCCGGCATACGCTCCCACACAACTGAAAACGAAGAGCATACGATCATTCATACTGCGGGAGGGACACTTTCCCACGGCTCACTGCACATGACAAAGGGCAAACTGGACAATGAAGACAAGGAATATGAGAAATTTTAACAAGAGGGGTCTTATGACGCAGACAGCGGATAGTAAGCGGCAGTACCTTGTCTTTAGCATTGCAGGGCAGTTTTTCGCCTTTGACATTTTGTATACACGCGAGGTGGTATCTGTACCTCCGATTACTCCGATACCCGATACTCCCGGATATATTGCGGGCATTCTGAATCTGAGGGGCACAGCGTTGCCAGTAATTGATATGCACCGAAAACTGGGAATGAAAGCATTCCATGAAACAGCGAACAGCGCCGTAGTCATAGTCGACTCGTCACAGGGTGAAGATAACACTTATACCGGCATACTTGTCGATGCCATCCGTGGTGTCACAACATTTGAAAGTGACATGATTGCACCGCCTCCGAAAATCGGCGTTATAAGCGATCTCGGCATACTTGGGGGTGTAGCGCAAATCGATGACGATTTTGTGCTGTTGCTTAAACCTGAAAAACTTTGCGAAATCCCGATTCTGTCACAAGAGAATACAATCACGACATTCAATTGCAATGATGACAGTCTTTCTTTCGCCAAAGAAAATCATGATACACACCGGGTACAACCATGAACATTGATAGCGGAGCAAAACAGCACGAAAATCTTTCGAACTTATGCGGCGATCTTTTAAGCGACGCTGTATCGGCTTCAGACAAGGCGGACAATGACCGCTCGCTGATACAGGTCGATTCAGCAAAAATTGACGCACTTATCACCATGGTGGGAGAATTGATGACGGCAAACGATAATCTGAGAATACTTTCAGGCCGTCTGAGAGATGCTGAATTAAGCGATACCGCCAATACTATTATTCATCTTGTCACCGAGATTCGCGAATTGACCATGAATATTCGTATGGCACAGCTTGGTGAAACTTTCGAATCATTCAGGCAACCCGTTGCCGAACTAAGCCGTAAACTTGGCAAGGAAATGAATCTTTCCATCGAAGGCGGTGAGACCGAGCTCGACAAGGCCATCATCGCGAAATTGACTGATTCAATCTGGCATCTTGTAAAAAATGCGGCCGAACACGGAATAGAGTCAGCCGAAGAGCGAATCATCGCAAAGAAGCGGAAAAACGGAACGATAGCACTCATCGCAAGTCAGGAAAACGGAAGCGTCGTCATAGAAATCAGGGATGATGGGAGAGGGATGTCTCGCGAAGGAATTCTCAAAACGGCGGTCGAGAGAGGTTTATTACCCGAAGGAATGCAAATAGAAGACAGCGAAGTTTTCAAGATGCTGAGCCGCCCGGGATTTGTCGCAATAAAACCGCCGGCTGAAGGTTCAGACTGCCGTAACGGCATGGATACTGTTCTAAGAAATATTGAATCGCTGCGCGGAACTCTTGATATAGAAAGTGAATTCGGCAACGGCACGGTGATACGCATACAACTTCCGCTCACACTCTCGATTACAGACGGTTTTCACGTCAAGGTTGGCGGGGCTTCATACGTACTGCCGCTTGCAATGGTTATCGAGTGCGTCGATGTACGTCAAGGTGATCTGCAGAGCGAAGGGGGGGATATTTACACGCTTCGCGGCGAAACAATACCCTATCTGTGTCTGTCGGAATTTTTCGGTACGGCATCTCATTTTGATGCATCATCGGCACGAAGCATGGTTGTTGTCGAGTATGCCCGAAAGCGGATCGGCCTGATCGTCGACTCGCTTTCGGGAAATCTGCAGGCAGCTGTAAAACCGCTTGGAAGACTTTTCTCGCAACTTGACTGGATCAGCGGCGCTGCGATTATCGGTAACGGCGATATCGCTTTGATCATCGACGTCCCCCGGCTTGTCGACAAAGTGAAAAACAATGTACATCGCAAGGAACGAACAGCATGAAAAAGACAAACGTAGTATCGGGAGACACCCTTT
>JAEWVL010000215.1 GCA_023396665.1 Spirochaetota bacterium | reverse complement strand
CGTTTGCCGGGGAAAGCGTACTTGATGCTGTTGGTGAGAATCTCGTTAATCATGAGTCCGCAGGGTATCGCGATATCGATCAAGAGGCTGATATTCTCGATATCGGAGAAGCGCCTGATCTTTCCCTCGGGTACTCCGCTGCTGTTTATCAGCAGCTCGGTCAATCCCGTTATGTAATTCCGCATATCAATACGGGAAAGGTTTTTTCCCTTGTAGAGCATCTCATGTGCCAGAGCCATGGTTCTGATGCGCGTGGTGCTGTCTTTGACCATCAGGTCAACTTTCCTGTTGTTCATTGCCGCGCCCTGCAGTTCCAGAATCGATGAAATAATGCTCATGTTGTTTTTTGTCCGGTGGTTCACTTCGCGCAGGAGCGTCTCTTTTTCCCTGAGCGATGTTATAAGGCGCTCTTCGGCGCTTTTTCTGTCGCTGATGTCTCTGGTGAGACCGAGAATGCCGACGGCTGCTCCCTTTTCGTCGCTCATGATTTTAATTGTCATCTCGGCCCAGAAAAGGTCCCCTTCCTTTCTCTTCAGCTGAAGAAGAAGCACTTCGGCAGTGTGGGGCTCGGATCCGCCTTTTTGCAGCAATATGTTCTGGTATCGCTGAAACACTTTTTGAACATTTCTCCGCGAATTTCCCGGAAGTAAATCGCGGATTTTTTTACCCAGCACTTCTGAGGGTACAAAACCCAGTATGCGTTCAACCGAAGGGCTGACGTAGCTGCAGCGCAGATTTTTATCGAGAGTGAAGATGATATCCTCTGAGTTTTCCGCGAGTAGACGGTATTTTGCCTCGTTCAGCGAGAGTTTTCTGTTCGCGGCGTCCAGAGCGTTTACCTTGTCCCGTATTTGTGCTGCCATTGAGTTGAAGGCTTTCACGAGTCTGCCGATTTCGTCTTTCCTTTCGGGCAAGTCCGAATCTGCAAGATGTCCCTGTTCAAAATTCTGTATAGTCTCGGTCAGTTTGTGAATGGGTCGCAGAATCATCTTTTTCGTTCCAATAATACCCGTGCCGATAACAAAAAGCGGTACAAAGAGCAAAATGAGAAGTGCCGACAAAAGCGTCAGTTTGCTCGCATTCATCAAAGAAGTATTCGCCTTGAAAAGTCTGGATTTCGCGTCATTTACGAGATTTTGCGGTTCGGTTTTTTTATACGTTTCGTAGAACGTTTTTTTGTGCTTTGCGATTCGGGCGTCATGAATAAGCAGTGTTTGCTTCTGTTCGGCGATCAATGTCCTGATGGAGTCGATTCTTGCAAACAGTATGTCGAAATCCCCGATGATTGATCGGTCGTTGTCGATGATGTACAGCTGCGATTCAAGAAACTGCCGGTTAAAGGCGACCGTTTTGCTATCATCTTCGGTAAAATCCCTTTTCATCAGTGCATTCAGGGCGATCAGGCTTAATTGGTTAAGACTTTTCAGAACATAGGGCGCCAGAGAGCTTTGATCTGACACATCGATACCCAGAACTTCGTTCATCTCTATTTTTGCAAGTACCGTGGCGATTTTTTTATCGAGTCCCTTGTAAATGCGTATAACGTCCAGTCGAATACGGTCAAATTCCTTTTCACTTTGTTCGACATAGCGTTCTTTCATTCGTATGCTGTCGATCAGTATACGGGAGTGTTGCACAAGGGTTTGCGAACCTGAGAATGCGGCATTTTGCGGTACCTGAAGTTGTTTTACGGAAAGTACAGGAACGTGACCTGTCGCGAGCGTCTCTGATATCAGCAGATGTAAATCATGTCTCCATAATTCGTAATTTTCAGCTGTATGGCGTGTGCTCTCTACGGAGTCACGCAAAGTGAGGTTGAAAATAACCTTGCGATGCATATACAGATTCAATGCGGCGATGACAAACAGCACCGCATACATGATCAATCCGATCGTGTATATCTTGGCCTTTATCGTCATCTGTCGTTATTCGTCCCCAAAAAAAGATTCATCGTGACGGCATCCTCTATTTCCAGTATCCGCATCCGATCCATGCGTTTCGTCCGTCATGCAGAACAATCTTCTTGAAAAAGGAACGCTTTATCTCAATTGTTTGCGTGTAGGGATTAAGCCATTCGTATTCGAGCCAGAACTCATCGGTTGTTTCAAAAATTTTCGTCTGTTCCTGAAAGGTAAGCCGCCCGCTCGGGGTTCGCAGGTTCCACATGTTTTTGCCGACAAGCTCGGGGCGTATGCCCTGTGCCACGCAGATAGCTTCTTTTTTCTCCGCGTTATATGCGTGCATAAAAATATACAGATTTCGATTGTCATCACGAAACCTGGGTTCATGTTCAAATGCATGCTGTACCTTGCCCATGTCCCGGCCGTTTTCCAGAACGTAGGTATATGCCTGATAGACCATGCGTCTGACATCGTTTTCGATTTTCGGTTCTGAAAAAAGACCCGGCGAATACAGCAACAAACAGAGGGCGTGTACGATAATTTGTATTTGCCCCAAACCCCTGTGCGTATTTTGTTTTGTGCGATTACAGTTTTTCTCTTCAACGACAGCCATATGAGCCTCTCCACTGAATTGCCTTGCAAATTGTACAACTTTACCCTTTACTACCGGAAAACCGCATATTGCAGGAACAAGCGGTAAAACACCTGCCGAAAAGATAATTATACAATGGTGAGAAAGCACCAAAAAGTTCAGCGAAAAGGGCGGGGTTGGGTCATTGCCGCAAAACAAGCATGACGATGAAAGCCTGAACAATATGAACAATATCTATGCTTATGTATAAAACCGCTTTTTTGGGACGTTTATGGATGATTGTTGACAGCTTCGAACTTGTATTGCAGTGTATCAAAAGAAAAACAGTTACTTCGAGGTCAGCTATGATTATCTCAATCGCTACAGAGAACGACTTTGACTGGCTTTCCCGTAACGATCTTCATCTGCTGCCGTCAACATTGCATAAAAAAATCGCTAACGCTGAAATCTATATCGCTCGTGATCTCGTTCCGCTGGCGTGGCTTCGCTTCGGCCTGTTCTGGGACAATCTGCCCTTTATGAACATGCTGTATGTGCTCGAAGCGCATCGGCGGCTTGGTGTCGGTACCGCGCTTACGCTGTATTGGGAGCAGGAGATGCGCAAGGCCGGACATGCCTGCGTATTGACATCAACGCTTGCCAACGAGGACGCGCAGCACTTTTACAGAAAAAACGGCTATGTGGACATCGGATCATTCGTTCTGCTGGGAGAGGCCTCGGAGCTTATTCTTCGAAAAACATTGTGATGCCGAATATTTCCGCGTAAGTGCAGTACGCGAGTTGAGTGAATTTTATTCAAGCAAAATGACGTTTCCCGGAAAATGTTGACAGTCTATGCTTGTATGTGGTCATAGTGCCGGCATTGTGTGTAATATAAATTTGCATGATTCGGTATTTTTTCTGTTCGAGAGCCCTCTTCGCCGGTTTCCTGCTTGAAATTGATTGCAACAGCGCTATAATCAGATAGCACTCTTTGTGTGCCGCATTTGACCATATGTGCGGCACCGTGCAGTTAATATGCGACCTGAAGGTAGAGCCCATGTCAGCCAGAAAATATTCGGACAATTTCGGTGTTTTTTCAAAAATCATACGTGTTGCGACTCTCAGTATTTTTCTTGCCGTAATTTTTACCGGGGTATTCAATTACCTGTTCGCACGCAAGATCATGCTTGATCGCATGCAGCGTACCGAGCTTATCAATTTTGCCGGTATGAAAGCGGATCTCGCCGAGAGCCGCATCAACAAGGCTATCGAGACATCAAAACTGCTTGCCTGTGATCCCCTTATCGAACGCTGGTTTGCCGAAGGCGAAAGTGACGAACTGATCAGCGGTCTTGCCAAAGATCGACTGAGCCGTATCGTGCATGAGGCGAACTATTTCACCGTCTTCGCCGTGAGCTTGACCACGAAAAACTACTATATCGATGGCGGCAAAATTCTCCAGGTCGTGGACAAAAACAAACCCGATGATTCGTGGTTTTTCACATTCTTCGAAAAGAAAATTGCCGTTGACCTTAATGTCGACTGGAACGACGGTCTCAACGACACCTTCCTGTTCGTCAATGCGCGTGTCGGCAGCGAACGGCGTCCGCTCGGTGTGGCGGGTGTGGGTGTGAGCCTCAAAGAAGTCACACGAATGCTCGGCAATCAGAACGGTTTCGCAAACAACAGAACCTTCATGATCGACCGCAACGCAACCGTGCAGCTGGCAAGCGACATGAGCCACAGTCAGAAGAATTTATCTCAGTTTGTGGGAGAAGAGCTGACGCAGAAGATAATCGCCTCAACCGAAAAGATTCTGTGTGATGCCGTTACGGTCGACGCTGAAACCTGCGAGATCGTTTCCGTACCGCTTCCCTCGATCGGCTACTATCTTGTCGATGTCACCCCCCGCGCGGATATCGTGTCTCCCCTGAAACGGCTCGGTATTCTTTCGCTTACGGGAGCACTGCTGTCGATTGTCATTTTTCCCGTTGTTCTTTATTTGTTCGGAACAAAACGTGCCGGAATGATTTTCGGGCAACTGGTCGCCTTTATACGGAAAATGAAATCGGGAGATCTTCGTGCCGATCAAAACGGGTCTTTTGTCCGCACGATGGGCACCATCGGCGAAGAGCTGGGTGAATACCGTTCGTTTATGAGCAACATGATTTCACGCCTGCAGTCCATTTCAACGACGATCAGCGATTCCTCTGTTTCACTTTCACGCACAACAGGACGCTACTCGGATTCAGCCCGTGAAGAGGCTGCCTCACTTGAACAGATCGCCGCGACTTTTGAGGAAATCTCGGCGAAGATGGACGATGTGACCGCATCGGCCGCTTCCCAGACGAAGATGCTCGGCGGTTTTGCCGGTTCAATAAAGGCGCTGGCTGAGCGCATTAACGAATCGGAGAAGATAGTCGAAAACAATGATAACCTTGCGAAGGCAATGAGTGATGAAATGCAGGAGGGAGATAACTCTCTGCGCTCGATGAAGCAGACGATGGATATGGTGGTGCGAAGTTCTAATGATATGATGAACATCATCGGCATTATCACCGATATTTCCGAACAGACCAATCTTCTTTCACTGAACGCCTCGATTGAAGCCGCCCGTGCCGGTGAACACGGCCGGGGTTTTGCGGTGGTTGCCGAAGAAATTTCCAAGCTTGCCGAGCAGACCTCGCAGAGCACACAGGATATTCGTACGATCATTCAGAACAATAACGGTCTCATTGTTTCCAGTCAGCGCATGATAGAGGATACACAGAAGAAAATGGGCAATGTAAGCGAATCGGCGAACATGATTGCCGCAAGCTCGGCAAAGGTCGCCCTTATCAACCGTGCGGAAACCGAAATGCAGCATGAAATAACCGCACAGATCGATATCCTTCTTCGTGGGTCCGGGGAAATACAGCAGGCAATGGAACAGCAAAAGGAAGCGGTTTCCGAAGTGATGGAGGTGTTGACCACCTTTTCGGGGAAACAAACGGAGGATACCGAGAGCGCCCTTCATATCGCCGAGAGTTCCGAATCCCTTGCAAACGTAGCCGGTGAACTCAAAAAGATAATCGCTTCGTTTCGGCTCTAGAGTGCATGACTCCCGCAATCTGCTCTCTTATTTGTTGACAAGGGAAACATATTGTCATACGATTGATTCATGATATCTGCCATTTTGTTCTTCCGGCAAGATACACTATTTTGCGAAACAAAACGTGTCAACGTTTGCGCAAACGTGAAGGGGATGCAAATGCATAAAGCAATCGATAAACAGACCGGCATTGGGGCAATGAGTGCCCAGGAGAAGGTTTCACTTCTTTCGGGGATGGATTTCTGGTGTACCAAAGCGGTGCAGCGGCTGGGAATTGAACCCTATATGATGACCGACGGTCCGCACGGTATGCGAAAGCAGGCCGGTTCTTCAGCCGAATCGGGCTTTACCGCGAATGTTCCGGCCAGCTGTTTCCCCACCGGTGCCGGTCTCGCCGCCACATGGAACCCGAAGCTTGTCGAGCGTATGGGCGCGGCGATGGGCGCCGAGGCGCGAGCGGAGAACGTAGGTATTCTGCTGGGGCCTGCCGTCAATATCAAGCGCAGCCCTTTGTGCGGGCGTAATTTTGAATACTATTCCGAAGACCCCCTTGTTGCAGGCAAAATAGCAGCTGCTCATATTCGCGGCATACAGTCGCAGGGTGTGGGTACCTCGATAAAACACTTCGCGGTGAATAATCAGGAATTTTTCCGCATGGTCGTCGATGCGATTGTCGACGAGAGAACACTGCGCGAGATATATCTCAGGGCCTTCGAAATCGCGATAAAAGAAGCTGCACCCTGGACGGTGATGTGCGCATACAACCGGGTAAACGGCGTCTATTGCTCGGAGAACCCTCATCTGCTGACAGAAATACTTCGCGACGAATGGCGATTCGACGGAGTGCTTGTCACCGACTGGATAGCCTGCAACGACCGTGTCGCGGGGCTTGTTGCGGGTCAGGACCTTGAGATGCCCGGAAACGGCGGTGTCAATGACCGGCGGGTACTGGACGCGCTCGAATCGGGGCGCCTTGACGAGCGCTTCGTCGATCGGGCGCTCGAGCGGCTTCTGCTTTTGTATAATCGCGTGAAAGCTGCCGCAGACGACAAGCGGCCCGTGATAGATTTTGACGCACATCACGACTTGACACGATCTGTTGCCGCCGAATCGGTCGTATTGCTGAAAAACGAGGGGCTTCTTCCCCTTGCGAAAGATACAAAAATCACGCTTGTCGGCGCTTTTGCGCAGAAGCCTCGCTACCAGGGCGGGGGCAGTTCCCACATCAATCCGACACGTATGGATACGCTGCATGAAATGCTTTCGGAACGCTTTGATCATGTCCGTTATGCGATGGGCTATGACCTGGCAGGCGATATTCCCGATCAGAAGCTGATAGACGAAGCCTGCACGATGAGCGCCGGTGCCGATGTCGTTGTTGTTTGCGCCGGGCTGATCGATACCTACGAGTCGGAGGGATTCGATCGTAGCCACATGCGCATGCCGCAGTCGCATACCGCACTGATCGAGGCGCTTTGCGGCGTACACAAGCGCGTTGTCGTCGTACTCAGCAACGGTTCACCCGTCGAGATGCCGTGGATACAGGGCAGCGGCGCCGTCGTTGAGGCCTATCTTGCCGGGCAGGGCGGCGCGCATGCGATCGCCGCGATACTCGCCGGAGAGATTAATCCTTCCGGAAAGCTCGCGGAGAGTTTCCCCCTGCGCCTGGAGGATACCCCCTGTTATCTTCATTTTCCCGGTACGCCTGAGCGGGTCGAATACCGCGAGGGAGTGTTTGTCGGTTACCGCCATTATGATTCCGTACAAGCCGAAGTTCTCTTCCCCTTCGGTCACGGCCTGAGTTATACGAGTTTTGACTATTCAGATTTAATGTTAAAAGTAAACGAGACTCCATCCGGCCCCGAAGTCGAAGTCACCCTGTCGCTGCGCAACAGCGGTCAGCGCGAGGGCAGGGAGACGGTGCAGCTGTATGTGCGCGAATGCGCTCCCCCCGTGCCGCGGCCGTGGCAGGAGCTGAAGGCTTTTGACAAAATTGAATTATATCCGGGCGAGACGAAAGCCCTCAGTTTCAGTCTTGATAGTCGTGCCTTCGCCTGGTACGATGCAACAAGCGGTGACTGGCGCCTGAGCGGCGGTGATTACGAAATTCGCGTGGGAGCATCGAGCAGAGACATACGGCTCGTTGCAAGTCTGCAGCTTGCGGCTTTTCCGGCACAAACATCGAGAAGCTGGGGACCGACCGATACCCTTTACGAAATCAGAAAATATCCGCAGCACAGGTCTCTCGCTGACAAGATACTCGACAAGTATATCGAAATTTTTGCCGGTTCGGCCGAACCCGGTTCTCCCGAGGCGCTGATGTTCGAGGCCATGTTCCGTGAGATGCCGCTTCGCGGGCTTGCGCAGTTCGGCGGTATTGAGGGCGCGGCCATGCTTGAGAGCATACTCGCGCAGCTGAACGGCTGATGAGCGCTTAGCTGCCGTTCAGCTGCGAAGGCTGTGCCGCTCTCATACTTTGAAAAAATCGACATCCGCTTTCAGCAGCTCGGCCATATCAGAAAATCTCTCGATGGTGCCCGCCATCTGCTCCGCGCCGGAAGCGCTGGTCTGCGTGTTTTCGTTGATGGACGATATTGAACGAACTATCTCCTGAACGGCGATCTTCTGTTCTTCGGTGGCGGCTTTCATCTCATCGGAGCTTTGCTGCATCCGGTTGGCTTCCTGAATGACCGTCTCGTTTACCGAGAGCTGTTTGTTCATGGAAGCCCCGAGCATGTCCATCATTTCGCCGATTCTGTTGACGTTGTTTATGATCAGCGACATGGTCTCGGATGCCGTTTGTACGCTTGCTTTTCCCCGCTCGATCTGTTTGTTGTTCTGCTGTATAAACTTGTCAATTTCTTTCGTGCTCGCGGCTGTCTGATCGGCCAGCTTTGATATCTCGTCGGCTACCACCGCAAAACCCTTGCCCGCATCGCCGGCGCGTGCAGCCTCGATTGATGCGTTCAGCGAGAGAAGATTTATCTGCTCTGAGATGTCATTAATCATGTCGATGATGCCGGTCATCTCCTGAGAGCTGGCGGTGATGCTTATCATGCTCTCGGACATCTCCTGAAGCGAAGTGCTGCTCGATTTTGCCGTCTCGGCGGTTGTATTCGATATATCCATCGCCCCGACCAGTTTTTCTCCCGTGTCTTTCAGGCTGTGGTAAAGATCGTCGATGTGCGCGATAAAATCGCCGAGTTTACCGTGCTGTGCGGCCGAGTTCATATTGATGTTTTCAATACCGGCCGACACCTCTTCGACGGTTGCGGTTATCTCTTCGGCCGATGCGGCCTGATTCTGTGCGTTGTCCGAAAAAAGCGCCGCGGTTGTTGCCAACTCCTCTGAACCGACGGAGATATCACCCGCGCTTGAAGCGATGTTGCCGATGATCGCCTGTAATTTGTCTATAAACGCGTTGAAGTACTTTCCCATTTCGCCTATTTCGTCGTTAGACTTGACGGTGATCCTCTCGGTCAGTTTGCCTTCCGAAAGAGCGTGAATAACCTGTACGGTATGTAAGACCGGGGTGGTGATCGACTGTGATATGAAGAAAGTGCTGATAATGCCGATTGTGACGAACAAAAGAGAGGAAATGACAATGCCGATGCGTATACTGACGATTCTGCCGAAAAGGTCCTTCTTCTTCGCCCCGACGCCGATGGTCCAACCTGTCTTTCCGACCGGGGCATAGCCGAAGAGCATGGTCGTATCCATAAAACGGTATTCGCCGAATCCCCTTTGTCCTGAGATCATGTTGCTTACGTATTGCGCAACATTCGTGTATTCGGGTTTGGTTTTCGCGTCTTCAATAAAATTGCGCTGTTCTAGTACGTAGTCCTTGTCGGGATGCGCGATGATGGTTCCCTTTCCGTCCACCACATAGGCATAGCC
>JAEWVL010000165.1 GCA_023396665.1 Spirochaetota bacterium | reverse complement strand
AGGTCCAGAGAAGACGGATAATCTGTGGATTTGTGATCGTGACGGAAAAAACAAAGTGCAGTTAACGACAGCCGGTGCGGCTCATCCCGGCTTCTCTCCCGATAACAAGAAGATCATTTATATATCTTACAGAAACCCCGATAACAACGGTGACGTGTATGAAATTGATTTGCAGACCAGAATCGAAACCCAACTGACAGATACGACTGCCGTTGAGATGTATCCCTGTTTCATTAAGGATTCGACCAGAATATCATATACGATTATCGATCGCGATTCGAACAAAGACAAAGTGGTTGATCTAAAAGATAATTCTATTTTGTATTATAAAGATTTGACGTTAAAACATGAGTATCCATTGACTTTTTATTCGGGATCATGTTTCGGCGCGAAGTGGTTTCCCGTCTACACAACAAAAGACGTGGAGACCGGTGTATCCAATTTTACCGGGGTAATTATCTTTTCCCAGCAGATAGCATCCAATATCAATCTGAACGTTATACCCGATTACGGAGTTATTCCGAAAAGAGCGAGTGCCAAAGAACAGTATCAGATCGCCCAGCGCTATCTTGTGCAGTATAATGATTATGAGCGCTATGCGCTGGCCTTGGCCCGGGTTTATTACTTCTTTGGCGACAAGACTGATAACGAATCGGTGCGGTATACAACCAAGGCTCTGAAAAACGCGTATATTGATTCCCTTCGTTCAAATAATGCAGAAGACTTCGCAATTGCCGAGCGTCTTTTCAGCGATTACGTGAAGGATGCCGGAGAAAATGAGTACAGGTCGGTAATATACAATTATTGTGTGCGTGAAGGGCAGAAGACGTCTTCAGTTTCTGTTCTTGAGGACGGAGAACAGCTTGTTTCTGAATATTTCAAGCCGGTGCTCCTTGAGGATATTGCAGAACACTATTTGACAGCACAGGAGACACGAAGAGCCAAATACAACGATCTGCTTGTCCGGTATCCTGATTTTGATAATGCTGCGGAAATCCGGTTCGAGCTTGCGAAGCTTGATGTCACTTTCGGCGAATTGACTTCAGAAAACATCCGGAATATTATGAGCGGGTCTTCGGATGAAGAGGCCTGGCAGATCCAGGTTCTGATGCTGCGGCATTTCAGCAAAAAAAGGGCGGGAGACCAGCTTCGTGAATCTGAACAGTTAATGGAGTTTGTCGAAAACTCAACTATGCCTGAACCCGGAAAAAAACGTTATGCGGCGGTATGCGCTTATATCGGGGCAAATGAACGGTTTTCCGCAAGTGATACGCAAAAGGCCGAACAGCTTGTTTCCGAGGCGCTTGCTCTGTGCGAACGAAGAGGGCCCGTCTTTTACCGTTCAGCTGTTCTGAAAGCCGATATTAGCAGAGTGGAACAGCGTGACGACGAAGAGGTTTTTTTGAATGAAGCGGCGACCGCGTACGATCCACTCTGGCGGCAGTCGGATTATGCTGATGTCGTTCGGCGGCTTATCGCGATATACGAAGATAAAGGTACGGCATTCGAGCGGGAGAATAAATACGCCAAAGCAATTGATGTTTATGAAAAGTATGCGGACTTTCTGGTTTTTCTGAGAAGCAGTTCGGATGCAAGTTTTACAGATCTCTATAATGAATATGGGACACGGGCGCACATCCTCTACATCGATGCATATTACAAGCGCCATAAAGAATCATTTGCGAGCCTGGATAATCTTGAAGCCAAGTATCTGAAAAATCTCAAGAAAGCAAGGCGTTCGTTTGATAAGGCTTACATGTATGCCGTAGGATACATTTACGCAAAAAAAGGCGTTCACCTGGATAGCGCACTGGCCGAAGAGGAAGATTTATCAGAAATTGAGCGCGGTTCGACAGAAAAGACCGCGCCCCTCAATGAGGAATCAATAGCCAAAGCATTTCGTGATTCAGTTGATTCGCTCGATTGGTCGCTGTTTATCGACGAGGAATTTTCTGATGCGACATTGCTGAAAGGATGGATTCTTCAGTTTATTGATGAACGTCGTCAGCAGGGAGAAGATGCCGATACCGCATTATATCGCGCTATTAACAAACATTTTCCCGAGTATCTGCTCGAACAGAATCGGGATATGTATGAACGTGCAATAGAATTGACGAATGAGCTGAAACATCCCGAGAAGGAGGGTAACCTCTATCTGAATCATGCCAATACCTGTTTTATGCTTACACAGTATCCGGATGCTTTGCGATCGTATCAGGCGGCAAAAAAATACAAGACAAGATTCAGTTCTCAGACCGAAGAGGCACTTTTCTATTTTCATTACGGATACTGTTTCTGGCAAACCGGAAATATCGCTTCCGCGAGGGATGAGTTCGCCAGAACGGTGCAGATATACAAAAATCTCGGTGGTGGCACGATTACCCGTAAGTATGCGCCGCAGATAGCCAAACTCTATCTTTATTTTGCCCTTTTTGATCAGCTTGAAGAAAAGTATGCTTCAGCGATACGTTGGTATCAGAGTGTTCTTGATATAGATGAACAATATGATATCGGTGTGGATCGAGCCCGGCACATGCAGGAGATTGCGTATTGTCTCAAAGAGATGCGGCAATATGATGAGGCCCTCAGCCAGATCGCAAGAACCGACCGGGTATTACAGGATTATAGCGATAAGCCGCGAACGCACAAACTGTCGTTTTACATGTATGGGTTTCCTGTATTTCGTATAGATCTCGGTCATAACAATGCGGTAATCGGTGGTGCTCAGCTGAACAGGGAGCTTGATACGTACACGAAGCGGCTCTATAACTACGTTATGCGTGAGGAGATATATTCGTACAAAAACGATGTATCGTCTTTGGTCGATGTTCAGAAGCGTAAGATCGCATGGCTGAAAAGCGATTCAAATCGCGAGAAAAATTACAAAATTTATAATGATGCGCGTTCCACAGCTCTCAATAATCTGGCAATCACTTACTTTAGAATGCGCGATTACGAGAAGGCCGAAAAGTCACTTCGAGAGGCGTGGTCTTTTGCGGAGAGCAAAGGAGATACCGAAGGCATCTTTCAGACAATACAAAATCTGACGAACTTTTACGCGCATCTTCTTGAAAAGAATGATCCTTATCTTTCCGATCCGGCAAAAGTCTTGGGTGATTTCATCAAGCAGATTCAGAAGTATCGTGCGGATTATGAGAAAAAGAAATATGCTTCTGCAAAAGAGTCTTTGAAAAAAACCAACAAGGAAAAAGGACTTCCCGAACCGACACCCGAGGATTATTTGGTACTTCAGGAGAAGATCAGAAGGGATGCCGAAAGAGTATATTATCTCATAGATATCAACCAGTCAATTCTTGATTATTACCGCGCCGAGCTGCTGACTAAGAGTTATAATGCCCAGGCTGCTCCCCGGGACGGCTATATTGTTTACAATAGAAATCGGGAGGCATTTTCTCTCTATGCGAGATCCGCAAGGGTCTTCGAATCGGCCATGGATTATAAAAAAGTATCCAACAGAATGAAGGTAAAACTTCTTTTAAACGCGTCGATCTGCAAACAGCGAATGGGGGCCCTGAAAGAGGCTTACCTTCTTCTCGGCAAAGCTGAAGAGCTGGCAACGAAATTCAATTTGAATGATCAGCTTTTTGACACATATCAAAGAGAAGCGTATTTTTCCGAGGACAACAGAAGCGTTCTTGATATAAATATGGCCGATGTGCTGGGGTATTACGAAAAAGCCGCTGAGCTTGTTAGCGGCTTTCCGCAGCTTTATTATGGAAAGCAGTCGGATATCAACGACATGTATGATCGTTATGTTAAGCTGCTTATGAAAACTTCAAAACCCGAGAAAATTGTTTCGGTTCGAGAAGATCGACGAAAGATCAATCTGATCAATCAGGTTTTTGCGGCGGGTCCCGTATTTTCGATTGATGAAGATGGCGATCGTTTTATGCAGACAAGCTACCTTATAAACGAATATCGCACTCTTCACGATTACATGGTCGAACGACTGGAGGGGGGAGCGAAACTGACTTCCTCGGATATTAAAACGACAATCGGAAAAATGGAGTCTGTCAGGAATACGATTAAGCAACTTAATCAGGATGCCTCATTGTTCTCAACTTTTGTTCTTATGGAAAAAACGGGCAAAATTGACGTTCCACGGGGTACGGCAATTATTGACTTTGCCTATTCGGGCTCTACACTATCTACATGGGTAATCAGTAATCGCGGTGTGCAGCAGAAAAGTTATGAAACGCCGTCACCTCGTGAAGTGCTGGCGAAACTTATCGCGGATGTGCGAAAGAATAATCCGGGTGTATTTGTTCTTGTTGATGAGCAAGCCTTTTCTCTTCCCGGGGCTTCGGTTTCCGTTTCCGGGCCTGTGTTCTATATCATGAGCCTTTCCGATATTCGGTTTATCAATGGAGAAAGAACATCATTTGCGGGAAAGTTGCTTGTTGTCAACAGCCCGATTGATGAGCAGCTTGAAACTGAAAATCTTGCGCTTACCGAATATACCGCTGTTGCGGATAACAGTAATGACAGTACACAACTGAGCAGACGGATTTTAGCGGGAGAACTGCGCCCCTCTCTTACTGTGCAAAAATATATTCCGGGATCCTTTGATCGCCAGGTTACTCTTTTGTATTATTCAGCTCTTTATAGCGGAGGAACCAATTACCTTCTTTATCGCGGAGCACCCTCCATTCCGGTAAGCGGCGGCTCGATAGCTCTGGAAGGTATTGCCGATTACTCTGAGCTGAATCAGTCGCTTTTCCCGGTCAATGGATTTATGTCTTTCCGGCGTGGTGGCTCGGTTGTAACCGATGAAGAGCAGAAAGTGTCAATTCGACAGAATCTGCTTGCCGACTATAACAATGCGCTATTACAGGGGCGAGAAGCTGATGCTCTGTATGCCTTGTCGCAGTGGAAAGAACTCAGTGCTGACAGTCCTGACGATCGGGCCAGATATCTTTTGTTCGCTTCGAAAATCGATGACATGAAATGTGATCCGGCCGCAGCGTTCAATCGCTTGATGCCGCTTCGAAGTGCAGATCTGACTGATGCCGATCTTAAAACGCAATTGGAATCATATCGATTGTATTATCAGTTCAGAATGGGAAATCAGCAGCGGATTCTTGCTCATTTACAGTCTATACGTGAAGACGATCCGTACAGACTGACAAACGATTATTCGTTTTATCAATCGCTTGCAGACGGCATTGTAAAGGGAGTTATTCCGGTCTCTGTTAGCGGACAGTTTTCAATTGAGGCAGAGCGACTTCTTTCACTTCTGTTCAATTACCATATGCTTGCCGGAAACCGACAGAAAGCGGCGTCTGTCGTTGAATCGCTTAATACAGACAGGTTATACGAGTTTGAATATCTTATGATAAACGCTTTTTTTCCGCAAAACGGACTTGCGTCGGGTGTACGAAGTGATCGTGCGAAAAAGATTCTTGAAATGAATACCATAGGTTCAACGGCAGCCTTACAGGTCGCATTTAAAGATGCTGCAGAGCGTAACGGTGCATACGATATCTACTCACGCTATGCCTTGTTGTCTTTTATTCGCAGGCTGGGGGATATTAACCGTTCTGCTATGGTCAATCTTGTTGTGAATGCTTCAAACATTCAGACTTTCATCCCTTCGACGGGAGCGCTGGAGAATCTGATAGTATACAGAGAGATAGGATTATTGTATCGCAAACTCCATATGTACACCGTTGCGCAACAAGTCAACAACGAGGGTTTGACGCTCGCATCACAATCGGGAGTAGCATTGGCTCGCTTTGGCTATTCACTGGAGAAGGCTGAAGTCGCCTGTATTGAAAAAAAATACTCCGAAGCCAGAACAATTCTCTCTTCTCTCGCTTCAAGCGTGAACAGCTTGCAAACTGATTCAGAACTTTCCAACAAATATCATCTTCTCTCGGCAGAAGTGGCATTGCGAACCAACCGTCGGGCGGATCTTCTTGCGGCACTTGCAAACTGTTCGCAGACAAAAGAACTGTTGCGCCGCCATGCTCTCGTTCTTGAAAGTGAGCTTGCAGCTACTGAAGGGGGTAATCCCGATGGAGCCTTCGCTGATATTGTTAAACTTCTCAATAACGGGAGTAATCTGCTGTATCACTGTACGAGATGTGATCTGATTGATCACGCGCTTTCGTTGTATGAGGGGGCGCTTGCTCGCGAAAGTAATTCGATGGCTGCGTTGTCTGTTTCTGAGATGCGCAGGATAATTACGCTGACTGATTACCTGTATCGCGGTAACGAGGCACGGCAAGTGTCAGTTTCAGAAAATTTCCCTATAAACCGGATACAGTCTATGTTGCCTGATGGCAGTGCAGTGCTCGTTTGTACTCAATCTGATGATGATCTGTTGTTTTATGTTGTAAACAGTTCCGATGTCTCCGTACACGTTATAGAATCTGGCTTTACGAAGTACAGTTCATTGCAGGAAACATTGAACAGCCGTCTTATATCCCTGAGTTCAGTTGATACTGTAAAAATGCAATATGATGCTTTATTGTCCGGAATAATTGATATCGTCCGATCTTACGATATCCTGTATTGTGTTCTTGATTCTTCGGTTTCTTCGCTGCCTATCGAAATAATGGGGCAACCTGAATCCTTATATGAGAAAACAAACGTGCTGTTTCTGCCAAATCTCAGTTCGGCTTTAGAAGAGCGGAGAAGGGCCCCAGGCAATTCAGTTGCTCTTGTGCAAAACGCTACTCCTGATTATATCGACTCCATTGAGGTTCTAGCGATACGTGAAAGTGGATTACAAATCACAAACGAAACTCAACACGATTTCGTTCACGTACAAAGAGGTGTTTATTATGATGAGGTGTCTGGAAGATCTTATCTTGAAGATGCCGAATACCAGAATGTCCTGGGCGATTATAGCGTTGTATTTTTCTCGTTTGATAATCCGCAGATGCTGGATTATTCATCGCTGGCCGCCGGTCTTTTCGATAAAAATGTCACAGGCGTTATTATTAATAAATCACAGGTTCGAGATGTGAACAGTGCAATTGTTACAAAGAATTTTTACAAATCGATACGTTCGGGTACGAGTCTCGATTCTTCTTTTTACAATGCACGTCTTCTTCTCTATCGAAATCTGAAATATGAGCATCCATCGTATTGGCTCTACAATCGGCTTTATGTTTCCGGCTTCGCAGGCAATTAATGTTAAGAAAACGCTTATTGCTTGTTGATGATGATAATGTTGTCGTAAGGTTTTTGCAATCAATACTCAGCGACGAGTATGATGTGGTGTATTTTCCATCGGCTGAGAGTGCATTACAATCAGCCGAGAGTCGCATCGTAGATGTGGCGCTTGTGGATATCGGCTTGCCCGGAATGTCCGGCATTGAATTGATGAAGCGTCTTCGTGAGCTGAATCATGAGCTTTCTGTTATTATCGTTACGGGTTCAAGCGATCTTGAAATAGCCGTATCGGCAATAAAGACGGGAGCCGTTGATTTTGTTGTCAAGCCTTTCAACACAAAACAGATTCATCTTGCTGTCGAACGAGCTCTTGAGCACCAGCGTATTGTACGTGAGAAAGATCAGCTGTATTTACAACTGATGGAGAAAAACCAGAGACTGGAAGAACTCAATGAGAATAATCAGATAAAGAGTCTTCGCCTTGATCACGATTTGGATATGGCCGCGAATCTGCAAAATTGTCTTTTCCCAAAACAAATACCCGATACAGGGCGCCTTAAAATTAGAAGCAAGTATCGCTTTGTCGATCAAATTTCCGGTGACTTTTATCATATCGAAAAGCATGCTGATTCTTCCGTCTCTCTCATGCTCGCGGATGTATCTGGTCATGGAATACCAGCCGCCCTTTTTTCAGCAATGGTTAAGGTCGCTATAACTTCGATTGATGACCGAAATGTAGATCCCGCTATTGTTGTTTCAAAAATAAATGATTTTCTTATTAAAGCGCAAATCGAACCAAGCTATAATTATGTGACCATACTTTTGGTGAAAATCGATTATGACAATAAATCAATCAGGTACTGTAATGCGGGTATCCCCGCGCCTCTTCTGATCAGAAAAGCAGGCGGCACCGAGTATATGCGGCAGAACAGTCCGTTTGTCGGTGTTTTCAACAGTGCTGATTTTGTTGCCGATAAAACCACTTTCGAATATGGTGATAGAATAATATTATTTACCGATGGCTCATACGAGGATCTTGATGATTACAATGTTACGGTTGGATACAAGAAAATCTGCACAATTATTGAACAACTCGTCAAGGAACCCGGTGATCTTCTCGAAAAGCTTTTTGACAGACTTGAAAGCAATACAACAAAAAAGGATGATTCAACATACCTGCTGGTGGATCTGTAAAAAAACTGTATTTGTTAGCTGCATTCTTTTTACGATATTCTTTCTTTCTTCCTGCAAGAGTGTTGTACCTGAGAAAAAAGAAACAATATTCCGTTGTGAGCGGGATCAATCACTCATATATGATTCTATTGACGGTTTTTGCAAGTGTGTCGGTATTGAAAGTGCTGAGCTGCAATCGTATGCCGTGCTGAAAACTGACGAACATCTGGATTCTTTTTCCTCTCCTGTTCCAACTGAGAGAATGAGAGAAATACTGATGCAACGACTCGTCACAGAAATAAAAAAAGAACTGTATCGGGCTTTCTCGGAATACGCGCCTGAACCATGGGCTACTGAAAAAATTCTTGTACCAGTAAAATT
>JAEWVL010000120.1 GCA_023396665.1 Spirochaetota bacterium | reverse complement strand
GATACAATCCGTATCGCATAACGCGCAAAGGTATAGACTGGGAGGTACAGGAGCCGGATAATCCGTGGTCCAATATCGGATATTGGGGAGATCATCAGATCATCTACTTGGCAAAGTTGATGGAATGGCAGAGCTGTTTTGATAGAAAAACATTATTTGATATGTTGAACAGCCGACTTTTTTCTTCGGGAAATGTTCCATACAGGATAAAATCCTATGAAGAAATTATTCAAAACCCCCGGTCTACAATTGTATTTGATAATGAGCGGCACAATCAAATATTGAAAGATGAAATTGATGTGGGGTCCGATGCCCGTTTGCTTCGTGATAAAAATGGAGACGTAGTACTTGTTACAATGACGGATAAATTACTTATTCTCGTACTTGCGAAGCTGGCAAACCTGATACCCGGCGGGGGAATTTGGCTCAATACCCAGCGACCGGAATGGAATGATGCAAATAATGCCTTGGCCGGTTATGGGCTTTCGATGGTAACATTGTATTATTTGCGTCGATTTTTGGTTTTTTTGAAAACACTGTATTCCGATTGTGAAAACGATTCATTTTCACTTGTTAATGAATATGCAAATTTCTTTCGAGAGATTACGAATCTTTATTCCACTTCAAACGCACAGGAAATTGATACACCGGACAAAACAAGGCACTTTGTGGATGCTGCCGGGAAATCGTATGAAAAATTACGTAATATTGTTTATTCGCATGGTTATTCAGGAGAATACTGTTCTGTAACACGGGATGAACTAATTAACGGATTATCTGTTTTTTTATCGCATATCGAACATGCGATAAGTCTTAATCGTCGACCTGACGGGCTGTATCACTCTTACAATACAATGTCGCTGACAAACAGCGGCGGAATCGAAATCCACAAGCTTTACGAAATGCTCGAAGGTCAGGTTGCTGTTTTATCGTCAGGTTATCTGAAAGAAAATGAAGTGATCGATCTTTGCAGTCAGTTAAAAAACGGTGCTTTATTTCGTGAGGATCAGTATTCATATATTCTGTACCCTGAAAAAGAATTACCACATTTTCTTGATCGCAACATAGTTGTTCAGGAAGAAATCGAGAAGATAGAACTCCTGGGAGTGATGTTGAAAAACGGGGATAACTCGATTATCAATATCGATGCTAATGGATGCGGACACTTCCATCCTTCATTCAGGAACGTTAGTGATCTTGATGAGGTATTGCATCAACTGCAAAAAGACGCAGTATACGATAGGTCGCTGCTGATACGAGATGCTTCATCGATTTATGCTTTGTATGAAAAAGTATTTAAGCACCAGAGTTTCACGGGACGCTCGGGAACCTTTTATGCTTATGAAGGGCTTGGCAGCATCTACTGGCATATGGTGTCTAAATTGATGCTTGCTGTTTTGGAAAATGCTTTGTCCGCAAACGCATCTGACAGCAGAAAGAAAATCATTGAAATCTATTATGATATCAGAAAGGGCATCGGCTTTAATAAATCACCAAAAGCGTATGGAGCATTTCCCACAGATCCTTACTCGCATACTCCGGCCGGACAAGGCGCCAAACAGCCGGGAATGACTGGTCAGGTCAAAGAAGAGATTATTACTCGTTGGTATGAGTTGGGCATACGAATAAACGGAGGCATTGTTTCGATTGATACAGAACTTCTGCAGCAAAACGAATTTTTTGCAGATGGAACCCTGTCTTTTACATGGTGTGAAGTTGTTTTCATGTATCATTCAAAACAACTAACGAAGAGACAGGTGAGCAGAATAGAAGTAACTTTTGCTGATGGTACTGGAGAATCCGTTACTGTTCATGAGGGAAATTCTCTTACTGAAGAAGAATCAAAAATGATTTTTTCAAGAACAGGGGCTGTGAAGCGTATTGATGTTTTTCTTGAGTGAAAGGAAAGTGACAACACGGGACATGTTTCAACGGCTTTATACAGCCTGTAAAGTAAGTATCAGTGGAGGATTTATGAGAAGCATGGCGGTAACTTTGTTTACAATGATGTTAGTGTGTCTGTCCTGTTCAGGACAAGCCCCGGCAGACAGCAGCATCCCGAAAGGTTTGAAACTTGTCTGGTCGGATGAATTTGATGTTGATGGAGCACCGGATCCGACCAAGTGGGATTATTCAATCGGTGGCAACGGTTGGGGAAATGGTGAAATACAAAAGTATACGGATAAGCGGGAGAATTCATTTGTAAAAGGTGGGAAATTGACAATCGTTGCTTCCAATGATAAGGGATTGTGGACGAGCGCTCGGTTGAAAACACAATACAAAGGTGACTGGACCTATGGATATATTGAGGTTAGGGCAAAACTTCCGAAGGGTGTGGGAACCTGGCCGGCTATATGGATGATGCCGACAAGTGAGGTTTATGGTGCATGGCCCAGATCGGGTGAGATAGATATAGTCGAACATGTCGGTTACGATCAGGATAAAGTCCACACAACAATACATACCGGAGCATATAATCATCGTATAAATAGGGCTTCCTGAAAAAATCAAAATACAGTAAAAATTAATGGAAATAATATGAAATAGATCATACAAGTGCAAGAGAAATGACGGAAAACGTCAAAAACCCTTGCACTTGGAAAACGACCATGTATCGAAAAAGAAACCGGGAACAGTTGCAATTTGAAGAGTTCACGTTGCCGTTTGGTGGCAGATTGAGATCGGACAACCGATGGGTGCGATATGCGAAGCAAATACCTTGGGAAGAGATAGAGCAGATCTATTGCGAACTGTTCAGCAAAGATAAAGGAGCGCCGGCAAAACCGTTGCGAATAGCGTTGGGTGCACTTATAATAAAAGAGCGCCTTTCAATAACGGATGAGGAAACAGTGGAGCAGATTCGTGAAAATCCGTATTTGCAGTATTTTATAGGATTGGAAGAGTATCGGGATGAGGAACCTTTTGATGCATCAATGATGGTACATTTCAGAAAGCGACTCGGAGCGCAAGTAATTGGGCAGATAAATGATCTGATAGTGAATCGCGAATTGAAGGTCGATAAAAAAGCAGACGATACCGACAAAGATAATAACGAACCCGGTACAGGTGATGAAAGCAAAAACGAATCATCAGAGAAAACACAAGAGACGCCGAACAGTGGAGTGCTGATGACAGACGCAAGTGTAGCGCCGGCAGACATAACGTATCCGACCGACTTGAAGTTGTTGAATGAAGCCAGAGAGAATCTTGAAAAGATAATCGACGCGTTGTACGAAAGCACTGGCGACGCCATGAAGAAGCCCAGGACTTATCGAATCCGGGCTCGCAAGAATTTTCTGAACGCGACGAAGCTTCGAAGAAAGAGCGAAAAAACCATAAGAAAAGCGCTAAAAAAGCAGTTGCAATACGTCAAGAGGGATCTGAAACATATAGAGAACCTTAAGAAGCATGTGAGCTTGAGCGTACTGAAGAATAGCCAGTATAAGAAACTTCTGGTGATAAACGAACTGTATCGGCAACAGAAAAAGATGTTTCAAGAACGAACGAATTCAGTGGAAGATCGTATAGTCAATATCTCACAACCACATGTTCGTCCGATTGTCAGAGGAAAGGATGCCGCGTCAACAGAGTTTGGCGCTAAAATAGTGGTCTCAAGAATAAACGGCTATGATGTAATCGAGCAGATATCATGGGACAATTTCAACGAAAGCACAATGTTACAGAAACAGATAGAGCGTTATAAAGAAAGGATGGGCTGTTATCCTGAAGCGGTGCTGGCGGATAAGATATACCGGACAAGAGCAAATCGAGACTATTGCAAACAACATAATATCAGATTGTCTGGGCCGAAATTGGGACGTCCATCGACAAATAGAAAAGAAGAAAAGAAAATCGAGAGCCGTGACAGTGCAGCCAGAAATGCGATAGAAGGATGCTTTGGTGTGGGCAAAAGGAAATATGCACTGGGTCGAATAATGATGAAGCTGGCACAAACAAGCGAGAGCTCGATAGCTCTCGTCATTCTGATTATGAATTTGGAGAAAATCGTTCGGATTATTTTATTAACTTTTTTACGGAGACTGTTTTTGTGTCCGATTATGCGATTTTGAATCAAAATCCATAAAATGGGCTTTTTCAGGAAGCCCTAAATACTCAAAAGAATGCATCCGGATTGATCAAAGGAGTTTCTGATAAATATCATGTATATGCAATTGAATGGACTCAGGAATATATCGTTTGGTTTGTCGATGGAAAGCAGTTTTTTCGATTCGATAATGAACATTTATCATCTCGTGAATGGCCGTTCGATAAGCCCTTTTATCTGATTATGAATATTGCCATTGGTGGATCATGGGGGGGACAGAAAGGAATTGATCAGAAAATGAAAAAGGCGCGAATGTTAATTGATTATGTTCGGGTCTATCAGTGAGTAGTGTTTTGATATAGGGGATGAATATCAATCTTTACCTGTAAATTAAAATGAATACCGATTCGGATTATCTTAGTGGCGGGATATTCGGCATTCGCTTGAAATATGGCAGGCGGGCATCATTGTATTTAGAATATCAACAAATATGTCAGCTTGTTCATATATACGGTACTCATCCTGGCAAATATATGGTTTATGAGTCAAATAGCGGAATTCATCGCTAAAATCTTGAGCAGATTCGCCTTTCATTTGTTTTAAAAAATTTTATTTGACAAAAAAAAATTTTTTTTCATAGTAAGCATTGTTGTTTTAGTAAACATTTTCTCTTCCGGATT
>JAEWVL010000027.1 GCA_023396665.1 Spirochaetota bacterium | reverse complement strand
GTTTCAACCAGAGCGCGATCAACCGCCTTACCCCGCACATTTATCCCGGCGGTGATCCGACAAAAATAGACACCATTCACTTCTCAATTGTCACCAGAAAAGAGGCTCCCTACGACGACGAGATTGTGTGTTATCTACTTGTTTTCAAAACAAAAGGCGCTGCGGATAAAGAGATGAGCAAGATCAAAGAATTCGGCGAAATGAATAAAGATCGCGTCTTCTTTTCGATTCACGAAAATATCGTGCTTCTTATGCATGTCGATGACACGGAAGATTACTCGCTGATGCGCTCGCTTGCGGAAACAATTGAGGGAAGATTTCCGAAAACGGAATAATACATCATCACTACGAGCGCAAAAAAAAGGCTGCCCTTTTGGGCAGCCTTTTTTTTGCGCTGATAACAATTTCATTTACAACATATAAAACTGTGCCGAAGCAACGGCAAGACCCCACAGAAAACCGGCTGACACCTCGAGCCGGTTATGCCCCAAAGTCGTTTTCAACAGCTTATAATCAATAATCTTGTCGCTGAAACTTTTTTTCAGCAGATCTACAATAAAATTTATCGCCTCTGCGTTTTTGCCGGCAGCCTGACGCACGTTTGCGGCATCATACATAACGATGAGCGCAAATACGGCGGAAACGGCAAAATAATCGGAACCGAAGCCGGAATTGTATCCTATTGAAAAGGATAAAGCGGTCACGGTGGCAGAATGCGATGAGGGCATCCCTCCCGATCCGAAAAGTGATATGGAATGATTTTTTCCGGTCGCATAATAAAGCCCGAGCTTTATGAGCTGGGCGGATATAAAAGCCACAAATGCGGTCCACAAGGGGATATTCGATATAAAATCAGCAAATCGTATCATCATAGAAGTTCAGATACAATTGAACAGCTCTTTTTTTCAAGTAATTAATTCCGATTGCCTTCGGGATAAAAAAAGGCCGCCCCTTCGGGCAGCCTTTTTATTATTGCCTGACAACGTGATCAAGATCAGCCCTGCATGAGCTGCTCAACAGATACGATTGAACCGTATTTTGCTTTCAGCGCCTGAAGGCCTTTTCTCTGCTCGGCATAGATCTCGAAAATTCGGCCGGGAACAGCTGGCTGCTCCTTTTTGAAAGCCTCTTCCTGAAGATCAAGACGCGCAATAATGTTATCGACGTAGAACGAGAACTGCTTGTCGTAAAGCTCTTTCGGATAAGGCTTGTTGATGCCGTCGAAGAGTTTCTTGAGATCCTCGTATTTGGGAATAAAACCGATCGGTGTTTCGATAGCCTCTGCATCGCCGTTTGCGCGAAGTTCGAGCCAACCGAGCCACACTTTTACGTCTTTTTTCTCTCCAAGAAGCTTCTTGCCCTCGCCACCGCGATTGCCGTGGGTCAGGAAGTAGTTAAGACCGGCCATGATGGGCTTGTCCTTGATTTTTGAAGAGTTGAAGAATTTGAACTGTGCGTCCATGTAGTCGCCAAGCGCACCGGGAATAAAAGGCGCATTCGCCCAGGGCTCACGATTTACGCCTGTTTTGCCCACTTCGGTTGCTGTTGCGGCTGAAACGACCGATGCACCGATAGCCACACCATGGTCAGGGGTTTTCGCAACCCATACCGGCGGCATGGTGTCGGCATCGCGTCCTGAATACGTGATAACCTTCACGTGAACACCGTTGGGATCTTCGGCATCCTTGTTGTTGTAGTTGTCGATTGCTGTATTGCGAAGCGTACAGCGCGAATTGGGATGTGACATTGGTACGGGTTTTCCGTCTTTATTGGTCTTGCCGGTAAACCATTCGCCCTGAAAGTTGACACCTTTTGCGGGAACAGGGTCGCCGTCTCCCACCCAATGCGGAGTATTGGTTTCATCGATAAGTACGTTAGAGTAGATAACCTCTGTACGCTCTTCACGAAGACACTTCATAAGGAAAGGATCGCCTTCCCAGTTAACATCCTCAACGATACCGAAAATACCGCACTCGGGGTTGATCGCGCGAACAGTGCCGTTATTGTCGATCCATATCTGTGCGAGGTCATCGCCGATAAAATCGGTACCGACCATGGCGGTAGTGGTTTTACCGCAACCAGAAGGAGCAGCGCCGGCCATATAGGTCTTGCGGCCGCCGGGACCTGTCATACCGGTGATGAACATGTGCTCGGAAAGCTCCTGCTCAACCTTGTAATAAGTGGCGCGGTCGATCGCAAAACGGTGGTTACCTTTTTTGAGTAGAAGGGTGTTTCCTGCATAAGTACAGAATGTTGAGTAGCAGGTCTGCCAGCTTCTGTCCATATAAATACGAGCTTTTTCGACATCTTCAGGACGATTTGTTCCCTGACTGTGTACATTCGTAAAGAAGGTACCGCAGAGTTCGGCCTGTTTGTCAAAACTCGCGAAAACGTTTCTATAGAGAAGATTACCGCTGGTCTGTACATAGGTTGAAGAGGTGATCATGAGCGCCGGCACTGTGGCGATCGAACCCACGGGACCGCGGCTGAGAAACGCGACATACATGTCAAGACCGTGCATGATGCCCTTCATGTTCTCCTGAACATATTTCAACGATTCGCTTCTGAGCTCTTTTTTCGCGAGAGAACTGATATCCTCGCCCTCGTTAACGATATACAATGTCTGCTTAACAAGACGGCCCTGATCTTCGGGAAGATCAAAATGCACGGGGTGATTTTTTATCGTGAGATTTTTCTCTTCACCGCGCTTCAGGCTCTGCTGTTTTACGTAGGCTGTATCAGCAGGATCGTCACTGATGATGAAAACATTGTCGGGCTCACACATTGCGATACTGTTCGCAATCTTCAGAAGGGCTTCTTCATTTTTGATTTTGGCAATCTTAGCCTGATTTGCCGCATCAAGTTTTGATGAGAACAGACTTTTCGCTTCTTCGATAGTCTTGATTCCGCCGACTTCGGCGAGAATATCGACTCCTTTTTTCATTTCGAGCATGTGTTGGTTGTCTCCTTAAAAAAGTTATTCTGGAACCTCAAAGGAAAAACCGGTCGGAGGGAAAATACCTGCAATGATTTGTGACGAAGTTCGCCTCTGTTTTCGGTTATGCAAACCGCTGCATGGCTCAGAGGTGTCGAAAAGATTTATTCTGTGATCCCGGCGTGCAGTAAAAGCCGCAGGCGCCTGCAGTTCACCTCGTAATCTTCAGAATCGAACTTCGAAAACCCTTACGAACACCTTCTTGCGGTAATTTCGAAGTTACCAGTAATATATAAAGAACGGACTTTGCGCTCATTGAGCATGAAGGCAAATTATTGAGAAGCTATTTTCACAGCACCCCACGTCAACGAAAAAAATCAAATTTCAGAAACAAATCAAGAAAAAAGCGGCGATTTGACAAAAAAAACAATGAGGGGAAAAAACGTGAACCGTGATCAAATAATATAAATCAGTATAGTCTTTATAATTATATAAATTTTATTTATATTTTGCGGATATCAAAAAACCGCCGGATTATCCGGCGGTTTAATGCATCCCCGAGGGGGTTCGAACCCCTGTTACCGGGATGAAAACCCGGTGTCCTGGACCCCTAGACGACGGGGACTAATTTCCCTTAACGGGATCTGAGTCGCCGGGGAATCGAACCCCGGACCCACTGCTTAAAAGGCAGTTGCTCTACCGACTGAGCTAGCGACTCAACATTGAAACCATATATCGGCGAGGCACTGCACTGTCAAACAAATTATTTTTGAAATTTTTTTTATTTCTTTCAATACCCTTTTCACAAATTGTACAGAGGCCGGAGACGCCGATCAGTGCGCATCCCCCCAGTTTTTTCCCGTACCGATGTCGACGACAAGCGGCACAGCAAGCTGCATCGCCTGCTCCATCTTCTCCTTTACTATCGATGACACCTGTTCAAGCTCTGACTCATGCACCTCGAGCACCAGCTCATCGTGAACCTGCAGCAATATGCGCGAGCGCATGCCTTTCATGGCTTCATCGAGGCGCAGCATCGCGATCTTTATCAGATCAGCCGAACTTCCCTGTATCGGAGTGTTTATGGCGATGCGCTCGCTGCCCTCACGGCGGAACTGTACGGAGGACGCGATCTCACGGACATACCTTCTGCGGCCGCAAAGAGTTTCGACATACCCGTTTTCCCGGGCAAAGGCCACGGTTTTTTCTATATATTCGCGAAAGCCCGGATAGGTCTGAAAATAGCGGTCGATAAACTCCTTGGCCTCATGCATAGAGATATCGGCCTGTTTGGAAAGACCGAAGGGGGAAACGCCGTATATCGTCGAGAAATTGATTATTTTTGCCTGTCGGCGCATCCAGTCTTCAACAGCATCGTAATCGACACCGAAAGTTTTCGACGCGGTCAGGCGATGAATGTCAGTATTGTTGCGGAAAGCGTCAATCATGTTCTTGTCAGCCGATATGTGCGCGGCCAGCCGCAATTCGATTTGCGAATAATCGGCGGAAAGCAGCACAAAGCCCTCGGGCGCGATGAAACCGCGCCGCAGCTTTTTACCGAAATCGTCCTTCACGGGAATGTTCTGCAGATTCGGATCTGAAGAGGAGAGACGCCCGGTTGCCACGACCGCCTGGTTGAACGAGGTGTGTATC
>JAEWVL010000451.1 GCA_023396665.1 Spirochaetota bacterium | reverse complement strand
GGGAATAACATCACGGATATTCTCCATTCCGCTAACATATTGCAGCAGGCGTTCAAAGCCGAGACCGAAACCGGAATGCGGAACAGAGCCGAAACGTCTGGTATCGATATACCACCAGTAATCGTTTTGATTGAGTCCGTTTTCGGACATGCGCTGCTGAAGAACGTCGAGCCGGTGCTCGCGCTGACTTCCGCCGATGATTTCGCCGACACCGGGTACGAGAACATCCATTCCGCGCACCGTCTTCTCATCATCGTTACAATACATGTAAAACGCCTTTATCTGTTTGGGATAATCGGTCACAATGACTGGCGATCTGAACTTTTTTTCGACAAGATATCGTTCGTGCTCGGACTGCAGATCACAGCCCCAGCTGACCGGATACTCGAATAACTCGGATGATTTGAGCAGAATATTGACCGCATCGGTATAGCTGATTCGTTCGAACGAGGCCTTTGTCAGAGACTCCAGCTCTTTACAGATACCCGGCCGGATGCGGGCATCGAAGAAGGCCATCTCGGGGGCGGATTCGTCGAGTATCGATTTGAAGATGTATTTCAGAAATGATTCGGCCAGATCCATGTTTTCGGCTATTTCAAAGAAGGATGCCTCAGGCTCGACCATCCAGAATTCTGAAAGATGCCTCGATGTGTTAGAGTTTTCCGCACGGAATGTCGGGCCGAAGGTATAGATTTTTCCGAGTGCGCTGGCGAGCAGTTCGCCCTCGAGCTGGCCGCTGACCGTAAGCGATGCGCGGGTACCGAAGAAGTCCTGTTGCCACAGGTCGGCATCACCCCTTTTAAAATCATCTGGAGAAAGGGTACTTACGCCGAACATTTCACCGGCCCCCTCGCAATCGTTGGCGGTGATGATGGGTGTATTGACGTAAAAGAAGCCCCGCTCCTGGAAAAATCGGTGTATAGCATAGGCCGCCCGCGAGCGCATGCGGTATATTGCTCCGAATGTGTTTGTTCGGGGCCGCAGATGAGCAATTTCGCGAAGAAATTCAAATGAGTGCTGTTTTTTCTGGAGAGGATAGGTTTCGGGATCAGCCTCGCCATACATAACTATGTCATCAAATTGGAGCTCGACTCGCTGCCCCTTTGCCGGAGACTCTTTAAGTGTTCCGGTAAACGCCGCCGAAGCGCCTGTTGTCAATAATTTGCACTTCTGAATGAGAATTTCATCGGTACACAGCACCTGTAAACCTTGCTGGGAGCTGCCATCGTTGATTTCGAGGAAGAGAAGACCCTTGGTCTCACGCTTGGTGCGTACCCATCCCGCACAGGATAACCGGGAGGGTGTATCCATCTTGAGAATTTCGCTTATCGGAATATAGTTCATGATTCACCATAATTATGCGTATCGGATTCTGGATGTTCATAATACGACATAATACCGGTCTGTAAAGTTCTTTTCCTATTTTATCTTCTGTTTCTTTTTGTTTCTTCGTCTTCTTCCCTTTTTTTTATTAAATTCCATACAACGTGCCATTCAATTTGATTTATTCCTTGATTATGTCGTATTACATGCTTGTGCGCCATATAGTTATGTACCTTTTTTACTCCCCCTGTTAACTCTTCAACAACTTCATCCAGAAACATTGCAATAGCGCTGGTTATCAACTTCGAGACGGAAATCCTGCAAAAAACGCGAAAATTAACGGAAAGATTATACGTATCAACATCAAAAATGAATCCGATAATCTTATACCCCATCCCCTTAGGTTGATATTCAACCAGTTGATCTGCAAAAGAATTCATGAGACGTTCAGGATGCACGGCAAAAAATTTACGCAAACAAAGACAAAGAATTTTTGAATGACCCAAATGACATTTTTCAACAGCCTCAGCAATCTTATGCATATCACAACAGCGCAAATTAACTGATGTCCTCATTTTGCACCTCCGCTAATACAGATAAGACGTATTCACGCGAAAAAATGTAAAAAAATTTCAAAAAAAATAGGCACTACAACTCTATTTGAATGAAAATCACTTGACAAAATGGAAACGTTTCCAATGAATTGAAACATCAATGGAAACGTTTCCATCGATAATAACATATTGGGGGATTAACAATGAAAAAGTGGAAATATTTGCTATTTGCACTAGTCGTGCTGGCACTATTTACCGCATGTTCGAAACCCACAGATACAAAACTCAAGGTCATTGGTACTTGGGGGGGAAGCGAACTTGACACATTCAAAGAAATGGCAAAAGCGGCCGGATACGAGATCGAGTTTGAAACAACTCGTGACTTGAACGCGATTCTTGCCGCCAAAGCCGGAAAGGATGGACCTTACGATCTTGCCATTCTTCCAAATCCAGCTATGCTTAGAACTCTGGCGAAAGATGGTAAACTTGCCGAGCTGTCCTGGATGGACAGGAAAAAATTATCCGATGATTTCGGCGCATCACTTGTCCGCCTGGGAAGTTACGGTGGAAAGCTTTACGGCGTTTACATCAAGGCTTCAAATAAAAGCGTGATCTGGTACAACCCGGAAGAGTTTGCCAAAAACGGTTGGAATACACCAACAACATGGGCAGAGCTAATTACACTTACCGATACTATTCGTGAATCCGGCAAAACGCCATGGTCTATCGGCGCCGACATCGGATGGCCGACAACCGACTGGATTGAAAACATAATGGCCGGCAGTGCCGGAGAGGACAACTATCAGAAGTGGATCGACCATTCAATAAAATGGACTGATCCCGCAGTAAAAGAAGCGTTTGAGTTATGGGGTCAGATAGTGTCCAATCCCAATAATCTCTATGGCGGAGTTGACGGCACTCTGTCCTCCAAATTTCAGGATGCATCATATGTTCTCTACCAGGATCCTCCTAAGGCCTATCTGTATTATGAAGGTGACTTCATGGGTGGAATTGTAAAAGCACAGATTCCATCAGCTGAATTCGGAACAAATATGGATTTCTTCGCTTTTCCGAAAATCAAAGACAAGAGCTGTGTTGTCGGCGGTGCCGATGTTATCGTTGCCTTTAACAAAAGTAAAGCCGTACAGGATTTTATTAAAAAACTCAGCAGTGCAGAAGTACAAAGTGTCGGGGCAAAACACGGCTTTATGGCGGCAAACAAAAAAGTCGATCCTTCCGTATATCCGGACAAGACACTTCAAAAATCGGCTACGTTTCTGGCGAACAGCGATGTTTTTGTTTTTGATGCATCGGATCTGATGCCACCGGCAGTGGGAAATCAGGGCGGATTCTGGGATAAATCAAAAGAATTTATTCAAAAGTCCGAAGAACTCGATCGTATCCTTGAGGACATGGAAAACATAGCAGCGCAGAATTACTGACACAGTTAACCTTTTCCTTCACATAGGCACCGGTTCATGTGTTTTCCGGAACCGGTGCTGTTCTTTGTTTCTTGCAGAGCTGTCATAAGCTCATATTCAAAAAGGGGCACAGTGATGGGTAACACAAATACAAAAAAAACATTGTTCAGGTACTTTATTCTTTATATGTGGCTTTTCCCCGCAGCATTGCTTCTCGGGTTTTTCCTTATCTTTCCGGCAATGCAGACAGTGCTGATGAGTTTTCAGCAAAAAATAAAAATCGAAGAAAGCACCATCAGACAAGAGCTGTCCGAAACACTCGTTGACTATTACGGAAAAGAACCGGCGGCAAACCATAATTTATCAGAACTCGAAGACTGGCATACTGCGATAGCTCCGCTTGCTTTGAAATACTCTGTATCGATAACCCGCGATGACGTAGATGAACTCACTCAGGTACGCGATCTTTCCGAGATACTGGTATCGGCAATTGCAGAACGCGATCGCGAAAAAGGGGGGATAAAAAAATATTCCTTCATTAATTACAAAAATCTCTTTTCTGACAAAGAAATGCACAAGGCATTCCGAAACAATATTATTTGGCTTCTCTGTTTCACTTTCTTCACCGTCGTCACCGGTCTGGCGCTGGCAACAATGGTCGACAAAGTTCGCTGGTCCGGACTGATTAAAGCCGTTGTCTTTATTCCGATGGCAATCTCCTTTGTGGCATCGGGTATCATCTGGAAATTCATGTACGAGAAAAGCATTGATATCGGAACCATCAATGCCATCATGAACACACTGTCAAAATTGCTTGTTTTCAAATATGAGCCGATTGCATTCCTTGGAAGAGCCGAAACCGTCAATGCTGCGCTGATTTTTGCAGGCGTATGGATGTGGGTCGGCTTCTGCATGGTTATTTTTCTGGCAGCCCTCAAGGGAATACCGGAAGAAGTCAGGGAGGCTTCAAGTCTTGAAGGTGTAACCCCCTTACAGCTTTTTATGCATGTTGAAGTTCCGATGATATTGCCGACCATTGTTGTCGTTACAACAACAATGATCATTAATGTTCTGAAAGTTTTTGATATCGTCTATGTAATGACCGGCGGCGGTCCATACGGCGCCGAAAGCGAAGTGCTCGCAAACCGCATGTACCGCACAGCATTTAATTTCGGAAATTTTGAATACGCTGCAGCAATGGCGGTTATTCTTTTGCTCGCGGTCATTCCCATTATGATTACTAATATTAAAAGCTTTATCTCAGAGACAAGCAGCAAATAACGGAGAATCTATAATGACTACATATAATCGGCAACTTGCGCCATCATTATCCAAACGTATCGCGCTGAATTTGACTCTCGGCATCTTTACTCTCGTATGGCTTCTTCCGACTTTCGGTCTGTTCGTAAGTTCATTCCGAAAACCGGCCGATATAGCCGCATCCGGCTGGTGGACGATCTTTGCGAATCCTTCATCGCTGACAGTTAAAAATTACGCAACGGTCCTCTTTTCAAGCGGTATCGCCAGAGCATTTGTGAACTCTTTGCTTATCACCATTCCCTCTACCGTATTGGTGATTATCGTCGCATCGCTGGCAGCTTACGTTTTTGCCTTTTATAAATTCCCCGCAAGAAAAATTTTGTTTATTGCTTTTATCTCATTGCAGGTGATACCCTTACAAATCACACTTATACCCGTACTCAATATGTACAGAAAGCTTGGACTTGCCGGATCCTTTCCAGGAATCTGGATTGCCCACTGTGCCTACGGCCTGCCCTTTGCCATCTATCTCCTGAGAAATTTTTTTGCCGGAATTCCCTTTTCGATAATTGAGTCAGCGCAGGTTGACGGAGCGTCCATTTTGCAGATTTTCACAAAATTAATCTTTCCCCTTTCGATTCCCGCACTGGCTAGTCTCGGTATCTTCCAGTTCATATGGGTCTGGAACGATCTGTTGCTTGCGCTCGTATATCTGGGGGGAACGGCACAGGTGGCACCGCTGACTGTCAAACTTGCGAGTCTGAGCGGCTCTCTCGAGTCAGGATGGCATGTCATGACAACAGCTGCGTTTATTTCAATGCTTCTGCCGCTTGTTATTTTCTTTGCGATGCAGAAATATTTTATTGAAGGAATTCTTGCCGGTTCTGTAAAAGGATAACAATGGCAACGATTAAGGACATCGCAAAACAAACCGGCTATGGGGTTGGCACTGTCTCCCGCGCGCTGAACGGGGGACAGGGGGTCAGCCCTCACGCCCTAAAGGCTATACTGGAGAGTGCCGAAAGGATTGGCTACTCTCCGAACACTTATGCACGAAACCTTGTTAAGGGCGATTTCGAGAGTAAAACAATCGGTTTGTTGATGATGCTCGATTCTAATACCTATCTGTATGAAATGCTCCGGGGTATTTACAATGTTCTCAACAATCTCGGATACAACATTCTCATGTTCAGTGTGGGAAGTAAACGCGAACGTATAATCAATCACATCATCGCCGAGAATCTTTGCGGACTCTTTGTTATAGCAACTCCGCTCAGAGATGATGAAAAGAAAATCTTTTCGCTCAACAACATTCCCTATATCTATCTGGATTACTACGAAACGAACGAAAATTATATTGCCGTTGACAATTACCGCGGAGGATCGATTGCGGCCGAGCACCTTCTTTCCAGGGAATGCAAAAAAATCGCATACATTGGCGAAACACGTGCCAGCGAACAGCAAAACGAACGACTCAGGGGTTTCGGACAGACTTTGAAACGAAACGGCTCCCGTTTGTTTCTTTCCGACTATGTAAATGTTACATTCAACTCTTCGTTTAGCGATTTGAAAAAGCGCTGTACTACCACAGTCGAGCGGCTTTCCGCCGCCGATGTTGACGGAATATTCTGTTATTCCGATGAGCTTGCAATCGCGATATTGCAGGAAACGAAGCGACAAGGTAAAAAAATCAATATTATCGGTTACGATGACATACCCGCAGCGGAATACTTCTCTCTCACCACCGTTCACCAGCCGCTTGAACGGATGGGCGAAGAGGCGGCAAAGGAAATCGTCAATCTGAGTACCCCGCCGAAAGAACCGATCGAACGGTTCTTTAAACCAAAACTTGTGTTACGCGACACATGAACATTATATCCCCAGAGGTCTCCATGCAAAATCTCGATTACGGTATCATCGGCAATTGTCAAAGCGCCGCACTTGTTTCCAAGGAGGGCTCGATCGACTGGTGTTGTCTGCCTTCATTTGATTCACCGTCTGTATTCGCTGCACTTCTCGACAAGTCGAGAGGCGGGCATTTCGCAATCAAGGTCTGTTACGGCAGTGTCTTTTCACAGAAATATTTGCGTAACAGCGCGATTTTATCGACAAAGTTCCGCTCCGCTCAGGGTGTAATCGAATTGATTGATTTTATGCCCCGTT
>JAEWVL010000435.1 GCA_023396665.1 Spirochaetota bacterium | reverse complement strand
GGATTGGATATATTCGTATCCGCCTTTACGGGTGAAACAAATCTGAAAAAAGCGATTGATGAAGTGCTCCACCTTTTTCAGAAAATCGAAGTTAATCCCGGCAACAAACCGAAGGTGGCCATTTTCGGTGACATTTACGTACGCGACAATCCGGTTATGAACCAGGATCTCGTTCGCTTTATTGAACGATCCGGCGGTGAAGTTGTCGTTACTCCCTACAACGAATATGCGAAAATTGTTTCAAGCTCATACTTCAAGATATGGATGAAGAAACTGCAGATTGCCGATGTAATTCTGTTCAAGGCGCTTCTTGCCGCAATGGAATTCATTGAGGGAAACTATTATCCCATTTTTGAACCTTTTATCGGCAAACCCGCATCATCCGACAGCGGCGATATTGAGAAAAAACTGGCTCAATTCTACCTGCGCTACGAACAGGTTGGCGAAACCAACGACAACATTTTAAAGATAAATCACATCATGGAAAAATATCCTGATCTCGCTTTTTTCGTACACACAAGTCCGGCATTCTGCTGCCCCTCGCTTACCACAGAATCATTCTGCCGTAAAATTGAGGAGACCTTCGGTGTTCCGGTGGTTAACATCATCTATGACGGTACGAGAACATTTCGAAACGAGGTAATCATGCCCTACCTGAAATATCCCCGTAAAATCGAAACAAGCAGAATAAAAACTGATGACAGCTCGATTCTCGCCCGCGGGCTTGACAATATTTTTCAGATGATCGCTCACTTCATGAAAAGATCCTGACCGCTTAACTGAAATTTATTCCATTTTGGTAACGGTGTATATTTCACGCAGTGCCCGATTCTGCACGGTATCTATAAAATCCCGGTATACCGCCCCTTCGTGGTAACGCCACAGCCGTATGGTATGCGGTGTTACCCGGTATATCACTTCTTCTCTGGTTCTGGTATATGAGTCATAGGAACCCTTGTGTCTTTGCTCAAACGCTTTGCAAAACCAGTCGTTTCCCTCATCAGACCAGGTGCCCATATCACAAGCTTCACCCTCATATTGAACATTGTCGAAAGTCAGGGCCACATTTGCATTCTCCTGCATTTGTTTCACCTTTAGCGAGCGAACATCGGTCTGAAACCAGACGACAAGACCGTCATGCACAATGCTCATCGAACGGGCACTTACCAGCATATCTTTACCGCATGTTGCGAGAACGGCAACAGCATTTTTTTTAAGTTTCTGCATCACATAGGACACACATTCTTCATAACTGATCTGTATTCTATCATCTGCTGACATCTTCAATCTCCTATTCATTTTTTGAATTATACCGAAAACAGCAAATTGCCATTACCCTTTAATCCTGTTAATTCGCCCGCCATGAAAATACCCCAGATAAACCGGCATTACATCGCCTGTTGTTAAAATCATTTCCTTCCCCTGGAAAAAATCAATATCCCCTTCAACAGAACTTCGGTATTCATATCCTTCATCTGTAAACAGTTCTGGTCCCCGAAGCGGCAAGGTCATGATCCTATGACGCAGCGACTCCTGTAGAAACGAATACACGCTCTGAATCACTGAGTCATTTCCCCCGATTAGTTTTCCCGTGTAATTCATTCCCCAGACAGCAATACCATTGTCGAATAACAGCTCCTCTCCGATAAATGGTTCACCGCCGTAGTACCTGTCCGAATAAAGAAACTTTGCTTTGCTGAAAGTATATCCCGATGCGCCATCCGGATACGTCTGTTTGGCATAAGAATCATTTGAAGCATAGGTTACATATTTTGCTTCTGCAAGAAAACGGATCAGTGAATCGTTCACGGCTGGTATCCCCCCGCATGCAATTCACAGGCCTCAACCCGCTCAAGCCAGTCGGCGGCAAGCCGCTCAAACAAAACTGGCCGCTCCGTTTGCAAATTATGACCGCATCCGTCAAGAACGGCAAAGGACGCACGGGGATATTTATCAATAAGAGAATAAATTCCCCGGTAACCGGCGGCGGCATCCTGTCTGCCTGTTACGATCAGCACCGGTTTTTCGTAGCTGCCCATAGCAGAATCAGGATCAACAGTGAAGGGAACATTTTTTCCGAGATGATTCTCGAGAAAATCCTGATTTGCGCACTCTATACCGGGAAGAACACTTTCCCTGAAGCGCAGCCACGAGTCGCGTGTCTGCCTGACCGACATGAAACTGAAAGCATCTTTTTCCTGTTTACTCAAGGTCTGCATAAAAGCGATATCGGTTTCGACAACAACATGATCGGGCACATCCCCCTTGTCCAGACCGTGTTCGGTTTTCACATAGGGCTTGAACGCAGGAACATGCAGCGCAAGGCCGCGTATTCGCTGCGGCATTTTCAAAATCAGTGCCCTTGCAAGATATCCTCCGTAGGAGTTGCCTACCAACAAAAACGATTCGCCGCCTATTACCTCTGATATAAATTTTTCAATGTAAGCGATCATGTCATCGGACCCCCTGATATTGTCCGTTGCATCCGACAAACCCATCCCGGGCAAATCCGGATAATACCTGCAATAAGATTTCTTGTGCGCACTGAAAACCGGTTCCAATGCGCCCCTGAGCAGACGGTGATCCACACCCCAGCCATGCAGCATTATAACGGGTACACCTTCACCGATTTTGTCGTAATTCATCATTACATCATTGATTTTTATCTGCATCCCGCACACCTCATTTGTTTGACATCAAACTACTGCTGTAAAAAAAACTTTATTCGCCGCACTTTACCAGCAGATCGATCAGCCGCCGCTTCTCGTCTTCGCTGAAATCCCGGTAGATGAAACGAATAAGCTCCTTCGATATTTTCTGAAAACTGTCACGATACGAATCGCCCTTCTCTGTCAGAACCACAATGCTGATACGGGCATCATCACTATCGGCATCCCGGTAAACAAGGTCGAGTCGTTCCATTTTGTTGATAAGAGCCGTAAGCGTTGATTTATCCCGCCTTATGCGTTCAGCCAGCTCTTTCATCGGCATTTTCCCGTGCCGGTAAAGCTGATCAAGAATATCCCCGTGACTGATATCGAGATCATCCAGACCCATCTCTTTCATGCGCTTGAGAATGAATGCGTATGAAGCGCGGAGTTTTCGGCTCATAATGCTGACGATACGATTGGGGGATTCGTTTTTTTTCATTACAGCAATATAGTTTGACATCAAACCATTAGTCAAGAACTTTTTCAATATTTTCCGGAAAACAGCTGAATGATGAAACGGCCGGGGAAATGCCCGGCCTCCCGGATGATAATAAATTTATGAAATTATATCATTCGACTTCAACAAGACGAACCTTCAGGCTGCTCACCATTTTCGTCTCAGCCTTATCATCAGAAACACCGAAAGTTACCCCATCTTTAGTGTGAGTAATATAGCGCAGTTCGCTTTGCAGAACTCCGTAAGGCGTATCGGGTATTGCGTTGATCTGCCCGTCATTCGGCGTCCAGCCTCTCAGTATCATCGTATACTCTGATAAAGGATTATCGAGATCGACATCGACAGTGTAAAGAAGCGCCGGTTGATCTATTGGACTATATCCGCCGCCATTAAACCAGTCATTAAATTCAAACGAACGGTCTATTTCAAAACAGACACGAAACTGCCGAATCGAAGGGTTCGACAGTAGTGCCGACTCGGAGAAATCCTTTTTCGCTTTTGTGGCTGCGGTTATTACATCTGGTGTTTCCAGAGAGTTTGCATCAAAAATATTCACTTTCCAGAAGGGCAGAGCCTGATTCGCCAGTTTTTTCTTTATGCCAAGAACACGGTCACATATATAGATATTGTGAAAAAAATGTTCCGCTTCGTTATCGATCCATATTGCGTAGATATTGTCGTAACCTTCATTGCCGCCGCCCCAGACAAAATCTATGTATACTCTGTATTGTTTTTGCGGTGGAACCACCGGCCCGGGAGGATTAATACCCGGATCGTCCTCGTCCGCCGGGTCTGGATCGTCCGCACCCGGATCATCGATATGGCTGTCATCGGAACCGGAAGCACCTGCATCACAGGCTGCAAAGGGAGAAATAATCAAAAACACAAGAAAAACGGTAAAAAAAAGCTTCATCGAATTATCACCTTTTACATTAATGGTTATTGGTTGACTGTCATCAAGAGTGTTTTGTTCACGTTAATGTGCGTATAATCGGGTAAAACCGTATAGAATTCAGCAACGCGAACGCTCATGATGTATACAAACCGTTAACGGGAAAGCGGAACAAAAAATTATTATAAAGATGTATTTAAATAGTAAAATTAGTAATTTTAACTTTCTCACCAAATTACAATACTTATGGATAAATTATGCACAGCCGTGAAAAAATGTTACACATCACACTGAACCAAACTTTCAGATTGGCGAATTTCAATTACTACCAGAAAGAAATAATTGAACACATTCTGGATAAAAAGAACGCGCTGGTTATCATGCCGACCGGAGGCGGCAAATCCCTATGCTACCAACTGCCGGCTCTGCTGCTGCCAGGCCTTACGGTGGTCATATCCCCCCTTATATCTCTGATGAAAGATCAGGTGCACTCGCTGACGAAAAGGGGGATAAGCGCCGAATTCATCAACAGCTCTCTGTCAAAAGCGGAACGTCTTTCCCGCTACCGAAACATTTCAGATGGAAAATACAAACTGCTATATGTAGCGCCCGAGCGTTTCAGAAACGCCGAATTTCTCGAATGCATACGATCAAGAGAAATTTCGCTGCTCGCTCTCGACGAAGCGCATTGTATCAGTCAATGGGGCAACGATTTTCGCCCCGACTACACCCGTATCGCCGAGTACCGCGCCATTCTCGGAAACCCTCCCATTATTGCTCTCACCGCAACCGCAACACTTGCCGTGCAACAGGAGATAATCGAAAAAGCCGGTATCACCGCCGATGAGATGAGAGTCTTCAACAACGGCATCACAAGATCAAACCTGTATCTTTCGGTAAAAACTTTTTACAGCGAGCACGATAAATTCGAAGCCATACGTCTTCTACTTGAACAGAGCAAAGGCTGTTCACTGGTTTACTTCACTCTCATCTCAGGGCTTGAAAGTTTCGCCGAATATCTTGATTTACACGGCATAAAATACGACACTTACCATGGAAAGCTTTCCGCTGGGCAACGCAAAGCGACACAGGAGCGTTTTACAAAATCAGATGAAATGATTCTGCTCGCGACAAACGCGTTCGGACTCGGCGTCGACAAGGGAAACATCAGAACGGTTATTCACGCCGAGATACCAGACTCTGTTGAATCGTATTACCAGGAAATCGGCAGAGCCGGACGCGACGGCAAAGCTTCATTCTGTCATCTCATGTACCTTGAAAACGATCTGGCCGTGCAGATGCAGTTCATCGAATGGAAAAACCCTTCGCGCTCGTTTATTCTGCAAAGCCATAACCTGTTGCGCGGGCTCGGCAGCAACATCTCTGCCCACGACTATGAAAGCATTCAGGAAAAACTGGTGTACAAAAACAAAGGTGATCGGCGGCTTGATTCGGTTTTGAATATTTTTGACCGTTATGGCATAAGCACCGGCTCTTTTGAAACCTGTAATTTGCGGCTAACGGGTTATTTTCCCGAAGAAATGTTTGATGAAGAAAGAATCAAAAAGAAAGCGGACACCGATCGAAAAAGACTTTACTTCATGCTCGAATACATTAAAAGCCCCGGATGCCGGCGAACTTACATTCACCGTTATTTCAACGCCAAAGAGGTGAAATGCCTTAACTGCGACAATTGCATCACTTGAGCCGCTTTCGAACAAGCTGACATTTTTTTGAATACGAGGAAATCAAATGGAATGGATTTTTGAACAGCATTTTCAGGTACGCGATTACGAATGCGATCTTCAGGGAATCGTCAATAACGCTGTCTATCAGAATTATCTGGAACATACGAGAAACGAATTTCTGCGGCAAAAAGGCCCCGATCTGAAGGCCCTTCACGACAGTGGCATTGACGCGGTCGTTGCCCGCATCGAAATTGATTACAAATTTCCGCTTCGGCCGAACGATGAATTTGTCTGTCGACTGAAGATCACACGGGACGGCGAACTGAAATTCGTTTTCAATCAGGAGATCGCGCTTTCCGGCGACGGCAGAATCTGCACGCGCGCAAAAGTGGTGGTCGTATTTCTTGAAAACGGAAAAGTCTGCATGCCCCGGATTATCATCGATGCCTTTTCGGAATTCCTGAATTAATAAACGCAGATTTTATCTCGGCGTTTAACGAAACACCTGCCGTCATCTTTCAAGCAATTGACCGATCTGCGCATCTTTCTTTTTCCAGATTTGGTTAAGCCACTGCTGAAAAGATGCTCTGAACGATTCATCACCGGAGTAATCGCCGAGCAAATTCGCAGTCACCTCGATCTTCTCCACCCGAACACTTACTCTGGCGATATCCCCCCGCAAAAACTTCCACAGCGAAGGTTTATCATCATAATAGACAATCGTTACGTTCAGTATTGAATCAATAGTATTACCCATAGCGGAGAGAACATATGCGATGCCGCCGGCTTTAGGTTTCAGCAGACGGGAAAATGCGGATTTCTGCGAAATTTTTTTTCTTTCGTTATATCGGGTGCCCTCGGGAAAATTCATTATTGAGACATGTTCACGGGCATAGCGCGCACAGGCACGCTTTGCGCTGTCCATATCCTTCCCCTTCAATTCGGGATGCTTTGCAAGCTTTTCTTTCGAATAGCGTTTCATGAAGGGATAGTCAAGCGCCCACCACGCAAGACCGAGAAAGGGAACCCAGATCAGAACACTCTTTAAAAAAAACCGGAAAAAGGGGATGCGATCGTTAAACACCATTTGCAATACGACAACATCAACCCATGAGCGATGATTTGAGATAACAAGATAATTACGATCCCGTGAAAGATCTTCCGGAACGCTGATATCCCAGGCAATCGGCAGAAGCCATCTGATGTTGAAATTATTAATATCGGCCCACAATTTCGCCACGACGTTGATGGCGCGTGTGCACAAACGACGCACCGCGGAAATCGGAACAAGAAATTTCACAGCGGCGATAATAAACGTGGGTACTCCCCAAAAAACGGTGTTCAGACAAACGACAAACGCGGCAAAAAAACCCCGGAAAAAATGCAAAACAGATTTCATACTATATTCCATTATTCAATGATGGCAGGTACGCACACGGCTATACCTGTCGTAATCATTTGCGGCTAAGTGATACAATGTCAACGATTTTTGCCGACTCTCCGTCATGATGCCGAAAATCAAATTGCGGCGGATAAATGTCCATAAACAAGGTTTGACACAACAACCGTGCAAAGTATTCTCCGTAATATGTACGGAATCCATATCACACTTTGATCATGCGGAGAAACATATCTCTATGAGAGCCACCGAAAGCAAAGCGATACTCGAAGCACCGATACGTATCGACCGCTACCTCGCCGGACGATTCGATTATCTTTCACGAAGTGCGTGGCAATTAATGATCAAAGACGGTCGCGTCAGCGTCAACGGCTCGCCGGTCAAAGCAAATCACATTATTGAAGACGGCGATCTGATACGTTTTGCGGGCGGCTTTCGCGGGGAACCTCCCGTCGATAGCGCTTGGTCTCTGCTCTACGAGGACGAAGTGACAGTCGCAATTTCAAAATCCGGTGATCTTCCCGTGCACCCCTCTGGT
>JAEWVL010000377.1 GCA_023396665.1 Spirochaetota bacterium | reverse complement strand
GTATGCAGGAGGTCATTTCCGTTTGTTCGCGTATGCTGGTGCTTCATCAGGGCAGGCTTCTCGGAGATTTTGCGGTTTCGGATATCGGATCCACTGATGATCTCGAGAAAAAGATTGCCGGTCTTATTGATGCGGCAATGCGGGAGGAGGCGTGAAAACCATAATTGCCGTTTTTGTGAAGGAGCTGCTCGAGTTTATTCGTGACTCGCGCAGTGTCATAATAACTCTGTTGATTCCCTTTCTTCTGTTTCCGATAGTATTCAGCATTCTCGGCCATAAAAGTGAAAGGTCCTATATCGTATATGTCCGTGATAACAGTGTATTTGCCGAACAGCTGGCTGAAAATGAAAATCTGGAAGTCAGGGATGCCGCAAAGTTATCTGCCGCAGAATTGTTACAGCAGGGCGATGTTGTAGTGGAGGGGGGAAACGGGGACAATCCGCAGTTTGTAATAACAGTGAAAAATCGTGCGAAACGCTCTATTGAAGCCGGGGCGATGATGGAAAAAATGTTTCAGTCCGGTTCAGGTGCGTCGAAAACCGAGTGTTTGTATGATGAAGTAGAGGCGAGATCCTATCTGTTCCTTTCATTCTTATTGCCTGTTCTGTTCAGTGTTATTGCTGTCAATGCGCCCTCAACCGCTGCGGGTCACCTTATGGGGGGGGAAAAAGAACGCTCCACACTCGAAGCCATTTGGGGAACACTGGCGCCAAGATACTGTCTTGTTACGGGAAAGTATGCTGCGACCTGTGTCATCGGTTTGCTCGCTTCAATGGCCTATTTTGGCGGATTGTTTCTTGCGTATTCGCTGAATGTCGATATATCTCCGGGCGCTTTGACGCTGCTCACAATCAGGCGTGTACTTCTTTTGTGTGTACTGTACTGCTCGCTGATCGCGTTAACATCTTCTATTGAGCTGATGATCAGTACTTTTTCAAGCAGTTCGCGTGAAGCTTTGTTGAGCATACTCCCATTGACGGTACTGTTTCTGGCTCTATCCTACTATGCTCAGGATTTGGGGAGTATTCCGGTGGCAGCCACTTTCGTTCCTGTTGTGAATTTTTCACTGGCTGTGAGGGATGTGATTGCCGGAACAGTACAGAGTGTAACGATTTTTCGCGTTATTTCATTGAATATCCTGGCGAGTATACCCTTTTATCTCATAACGATTGCCTATTCCCGCAGTGAAAAGGTCATTTACCGCTAGTGAATTTGCATTACATGCCTTTTTTGCGGATAGCTTATTGATATATTTCGGTGATCTGATTAGCTTTTTATCGCAAATAGAGCTTCAGTTTTCTTTTCAATCGTACGAACAGTCTCCTGCGTACGTCCACCACGGACTTACGCAAGGTCATTTCGGTAAAATAAATGTTTGCGCATTGCGCAAAGACGCATTCATGACGAAACAGTTTCGCTGTTTCTTTGTTGGGTTTGGCCGAAACTCGCATTATGCTCGGCTTTTATTCACAATAAGCCTCGAATAGAGACGATCGCCGCAACAGCGGCTCTCGATACATCAGCGTATCGAATAGCAGTTTGCTGTTAAGTAGCAAACTGCTATTCCAATGAGAAATGAAGTCGTATACAAGCGGATGCTGATTTTTCAAAGTATTTTATTGTCAAAAATAAATATTTGCTGAATACAATAAAAAAATATGTTGCGGGATGAATTTCTCAAGAAAATGGATTTGACAGAATAGATTTTTATTATAACAAATGACCGATATAAAAAGAAATCTATTTTCGAGGTGTTAAAATGGTTGAACTGGTAGTAATAATCTTGTTTGTCATTCTTATTGTTTTCCTTCTTCGTATGATATAAACGGAGATAAGGCTGGGGCTGTATACTCCGGCTTGATTTTCTCGGCCCACCGGTAGAATGTTCGATTTCCTACCGGTGTGTGGAGAATCGTTCCCGTATCCTTCCTTTGTACTTCCCGGTTTTTTATTCCATTTGCGTACCGTATCAGTGCTTCTTCATTGTGGGTCACAAGAGCTGAATTTGACCTTAACCTTTCTGTATTCTGTCACATTTTTTTTGCTTTGAATGTTGACGATTTTTTTTCTTTTACTATACTATAGTTGTTACAAGTTTTTGTGCGGTGCAGGTTTGGCTGACAAAAGCTGTAGCTGTTAGTTTAAAGATAAGCTTGTGTACCGTAGATCAGGCAAACGGGATTGAGGGACGCTTGTATGTCCGCCTGCAGCTAAACTGCAATACCCCTGGGCTGTTGAAGATTGTCGGTGCTCTTGCGATGGTGGGAGGTAATCCTTGACGGATTCCGGTGAACCAACTTACTAAAGGGCTCGTTCGTGCAAGCGGCGAGCCCTTTTCATTTGACCGGACGTCTTTAAGCGAAACCCCTCGGATTATTTTTGTGCCAATACCACGCAGATGAAATGATTTCTTCCAGAGTATTCATTTTGGGTCGCCACTGTAACTCGTCGGTGATCTTTTGAGATGAGGCGACTAGGGTGGCGGGATCACCTTTCCTTCTGTCTCCGCGTTTGACATTGATTTTCGAACCGGTCACTCTTTCAGCGCATTCAATCACTTCGTTAACCGAAAAGCCTCTTCCGTTTCCGAGGTTATATGTTACACTGCGGTCTTTTTCGATGACACTGTCGAGAGCGAGAATATGAGCTTCTGCGAGATCGCATACGTGTATGTAATCCCTGATACAGGTGCCGTCCGGTGTGGGATAATCC